>CAMDGP010000148.1 GCA_945897765.1 Chitinophaga pinensis | reverse complement strand
TACTCCAATTTAGCATCAAATCAAACTCATAAATTTGTTCGGAGTCATACAAATAAAGTTTATTCTGATATTCTTCCATTCCAATCAATTCGGATTTTGTTGAAGCGATTCCGGCAAAGTTCTCCACTTTCTGAATGATTTTATCTTGAATAAAGTCAATTAAAAATAAACTAGAATTAAATTGATCAAAAATCCATATCAAATTCGGGCGATTAGAAACAGCAAGAAATTTGGCATTACTGATATTGTATTGATCTAAATATTTGCATTCTCCATTGATTGTTAATGTATTATCGAGAATACAAATACTTTGTTGTTCCTCTGAAAAAAGAACAATTTTCATGGAGTTAATGGCTGCTATTTGTGATATTTCACCTAATGATTTGATACTTTGTGTGAAAGTTTGTTTTCCAGTTGAATCAGTTTTAGTGATTGTATTTCCTTGTTGAACGAATAAATTTCCAATGTTATCAATAGACCAATTAGTAATTTCTTCTTTAAAGTTGAATTCTTTAATTAACTCTAAATCAATTGTCTGTGACCAATAAAAATTGGAAAACAAAGAAATAAAAAGAAAAAGTCTTAATTTTTTCATGAATTGATTGTTGAAGTTACGAAATCAATAGCAGAATTTGTTCCAAAATCGTCCGGTTATTCATCAAGCGTGGAACTTTATGCTGTCCACCAAGTTTTCCAATGTTTTTAAGCCACGATTGAAAAGTACCAGCCGGCACAAAATGGAAACTAGGAAAATCGATGTTTAAACTTTCAAATCTTTTAGAATCGTAATCGGCATTGGCTTTTTTTAATTCTAAATCTAAGGTGATTTTAAAGTTTTCAATATCTTTTGGTTCTTCCTCAAATTCAATAATCCACTCGTGACAGCCAGTTGAATTTTCAGAATTGAATTTAGGTGCTACGGTGAAATCTCTCATAGAACATTGAAGCGCGCGACAGGTTGCTGTAATTGCGGACTCAGCGTGCTCTACGATTAATTTTTCACCAAAAGCATTAATGAAATGTGAAATTCGACCAGTTACAATAAAACGAAAAGGAAAAACACTTGTAAATCGAAGTGTATCACCGATAATGTATCGCCATAAACCAGATGAAGTTGAAATCACGAGTGCATATTCTTCATTCACATTAACTTGTTCTAAAGTAATTACTTTTTTAGAAGCTAAGCCATCAAATTCAGACATCGGAATAAACTCATAAAATACTTGTGAATCTGTTAAAAGCAATAAATCTTTAGTTTCCAATTGATCTTGTAATCCGAAATACCCTTCAGAAGAATTATACGATTCGACATAATTTATGTGCGAGCCAATTAATTTATTAAATGTCACAGCGTAAGGCGCGAAATTCATTCCACCATGAATGTACAGCTCTAGATTAGGCCAAACTTCAATAATAGTTTTTTTACCAGAAATTTCTAAAACTTTTTTGAGTAGTAGTGAGGTCCAGCTTGGAACACCAGCGATGATGCAAATATTTTCCTCGATTACTGCAATTGCCATTTTCTCAAGCTTTTCTTCCCAATTACTTAGCAGAGCAATTTCTTTTTTTGGCGATCGTCGTAGTTCTGTCCACCAAGGCAAATGATTGATAATTATTGCAGATAAATCACCGATGAAAATTCCTTCGCTGTTGGTAATTACTTCGCCACTACCACCTATGATTAAATGTTTGGAGTTATAAAGTTTTCGATTGGGAAGATTGGTATAATACTGGGCTAAAAGATCTTTGCCATTAGCATAGTGATTTTCAAAAAGTGAATCTTTGGTGATTGGTAAAATTTTGATTCTATCGGCAGTTGTTCCTGAAGATTTAGCGAACCAAGTTGTTTTTTCGGGCCAAAGTAAATTTTCTTCACCTTTAATCGTTCGGTCTATCCACGATTTTAAGGTACCATAATCTTGGAGCGGAATTTTCTGTTGAAACTTCTCAACGGAATCTATACAATTTAAAGCGTGTGACCTCCCAAATTCTGTTTTTTCAACATGAGTTAACAAGAAACCAAATACCTTCTTTTGAGATTCAATTGGAAAATCGCGATACTCATCAATACGAGATTGACGTTTCCCGATTAGCCAAGAAAATACTGCGTTGAAAGGCATGAATATCGGAGGTAAGAAAGTGGATAATTCTCAACCGAAAATTAACCCCAAATCAATACGCTAACGATGATTGAAAGAATAAAAATTGTGTAAATTGTACCTAAGGCTACAGTTGATTCTTCAAAGAAATTATTAGACATACTATTATTTTTTTTCAAAGTTAAAAATTGTTTGGTTTTGACAAGTGATTAAAATAAAAAATCCCGAAAATTCATTTGAACAATCGGGATTTAATAAGTTTAAATTGTTATTAATCTCTTGAACCTAAGATTCTTAATAAAGAAAGAAATAAATTCACAAAAAGAATATAAAGTTGTAATCCACCGATTAAAGATAATTTATTGCGATCTTCTTCACTTAAATCAGGTTGCATTGAAACTGCTTTTAATTGTTGCATTTGGTAAGCTGTAAGTCCAGTGAATACAAACACACCTAAACATGCGATTACAAATCCCATCGTATCACTTCCGATAAAGATATTTACAATACCAGCAATAAACATTCCGATAAAAACCATATATAATAAGCTACCGAATTTAGTTAAATCCATTTTTGTGGTATAACCTAAAATCGCCATACCAGCGAAAGCACCTGCGGCAACAAAGAAAGTTGATGCAATTGCTCCCATGTTATAAACCATAAAAATTGAAGACAAACTTAAACCCATCAATCCTGAATACACAATAAATAAAGCTAGTAAAAAGCCCATTGAAAGACGCTGATAAGCCCATTGAATAAGTAATCCAATTCCGACAGGTGCAAAAGCAACTACCCAAAATATTGGTGAAATTGAATCTCCCGAAATAAAAATAGTTTTAAATGTTGATTCATCAGTTCCAACCATGTAAGCTAGAATTCCTGAAATCCCTAATGCACCGAACATATAGGTGTATACGTTTCTAAAAAATACTCTCGATATTTCGGCAGAGTAACTGTTGTTGTTGTCTATTAAATCTTCCATTTCTGTTTAGTTTTAATGCGAATTTATTACTATTATTTTTAAGTTGTATTGTTTTATGATTTTTTTTGAAGGAAAGATTGTTAGTTTCATATAACAGCCTATTCAAAAAACTTTTCATTTTGAAAAAAAAAACTTAAAGTTGAAATTCAGTTTCAAAATGCTGCTGCTTTTCAATTCAACGTTTAAACAAAAAAAAAGACCTCTCAATGAAAGGCCTTTAAATTTATCTATGTCTAATTATCTCGAAGCTATTTCAACAAAATCATCATAACTAACTTCTTTAGTATCTAAAGAAACTGTTGATTTAAAATAAGCTGTCAATTTTTGTTCAGCCAAACGATCATAAATTCCGTTTGCTTGTTCTTTATTTTTCAAAAGACGAATAGCCGATTCTGATAATTCAGCATCATCAGGAGCTGGAATTCCATATTGTGCATAGTTAGCAATCAACATACCTTTTGTGTGGTCGATAACTTCCTCGTTTGTTAATTTAAGGTTGTTTTCAGTAAAGATTTTAGTTTGAATCAATTGCCATTTAAGTGATTTTAAATAGGTGTCAAATTCATTTTCAATATCTTCTTCTGTAACTGGTTTTTCGCTTGAAATTTTAATCCAACGTTTTAAAAATTCTGTTGGGAATTCCATTTTAGTTTCTTCTAACAGGAAATTGTAAACGTCTCTTGTTAAAATACGATCTGAATCTTCACTGAACATTTTACTGATGTCATCTGCGATTCTAGTTTTTAATTGGTCAACTGTCGTAACTTCTCCATCCATGAATAATTTTCCGAAAAGTTCGTCGTTTAATTCAGCTAATTCCATTTGTTTGATGTCGGAAATAGTGAATTGGAATTTGTCGCCAATTGAAGCTAATTGATCTTCTTTCAAGCCCAACATTGCTGCTTTGTCAGCATCGTTTTTAGAAACCAGACTTGGACTTAACTCAAAAGTATCATTTAGTTTTTTGCCGTTTAATAAATCAGAAGCTTCTTTTTTATCTAAAAACTCCAAAGAAATAGTTGTAGAATGAGAAATTCCATCTTCTTTTACTTCTCCTGTTTTCGTTAGCTCTTCGAATTTGCCAAGAATCATATCTTTTCCACCAGCAGTTTCAACAGAAGTTAATTTCCCATAGCGTCTTTGAAGGTCTTCAATTTGTTTATTGATTAATGTATCATCAATTATTACTTTCGGAAATTCAAATTTCTTTCCAGCAATACCTATTTCAAATATTGGGGAAAAACCGATTTCGAAAGAAAACTCAAAGTTTTCTGGTTTATCAAAATCCCCAATCGATGACGCATCTTCTTTTGGAATTGGATTCCCTAAAATTTCTAATTTATTTTCTGTGATAAAATTATAAATTCCATCGTTAGCTAATTTATTTAATGTTTCAGCTAAAACTGATTTCCCGTATTGTTTTTGAATTAAACCAACTGGAACGTGTCCTGGTCTGAATCCTGGAACTTTCGCTGATTTTCTGTATTTTTCCAATTCGTTTTTTACTTTCGATTGGTAGTCTTCTTGACTGATTTGCACTTTTAATACTGCGTTTAGCGCATCAACATCTTCGCGTAAAATGTTCATTGTTACTTGTTTTTTAAATTGTATTAAATAAAAAAGGTCTCGCTTTCAACAAACGAGACCTAATAGTGCGGATGGAGGGACTCGAACCCGCACACCTCTCGGAACCAGATCCTAAGTCTGGCGTGTCTACCAATTTCACCACATCCGCAATTATATCAATATAGGTTCTTTCTCTTAAGAACTGTAATTTCTAGGATTTTTTTCCTTAAAATCGGGTTGCAAAGATAATTATATTTTTGAAAAATAAAATACTTTTAAAAAATTATCTTCTTTTTTCTTGCATGGAAGCTCTAATATCTTTCATGAATTGAGACGCATAAACAAAATTTCCAATTTCGGGATTATCAGTTGTAATGATTGTTTCGCGATTTCCTTGCCACCAATTTTGACCGTTATAAATGAAAATAATATTGTCTCCAATTTCAATAACCGAATTCATATCGTGGGTAATTACGATTGTAGTCATTTGAAATTCTGCAGTTATGTCTTTAATCAAGCCATCAATTAAAATAGAAGTTTGCGGATCAAGTCCTGAATTAGGTTCATCACAAAACAAATACTTTGGATTCATAGCTATCGCTCTAGCAATACCAATTCTTTTTTGCATTCCCCCGCTACATTCAGAGGGGAGAAGTTTATTCTTTCCAGTCAGATTAACTCTTTCCAAGCAAAAATCAACTCTTTTTTGCATTTCAACTTTGGTCATTTTTGTAAACATAATCAATGGGAACATCACGTTTCCCTCAACCGTCATTGAGTCAAAAAGTGCAGCACCTTGAAAAAGCATACCAATTTCTTGTCGAATTATACTTCTTTCGTGACGATCTAAAAGCGTAAAATCTCTTCCGTCATACAAGATTTCGCCTGTATCAACTTCATGAAGACCAACCATACATTTTGCCAAAACCGATTTTCCTTGACCAGATTGACCTATAATTAGATTGACTTTTCCTTTTTCAAAATTTGCGTTAACGTCTTTTAAGACAGGATTCCCACTAAATGCTTTGTTTACCTTAACAACTTCAATCATTACAACAAAATCATTTGTGTTAATAAAAAGTTAGCTATTAATATTGTAACACTGCTGCTTACAACTGCTTGTGT
>CAMDGP010000147.1 GCA_945897765.1 Chitinophaga pinensis | reverse complement strand
GTGGTCAGAATGGCAATAATGTAGGTCAGAATGTCAATAACAACAGTGGTCAAAACGGAAATAATTTAGGTCAGAACGGCAATAACAATGGTGGTCAGAACGGAAACAACAATGGTGGTCAGAATGGCAACAATAATTTAGGTCAGAACGGCAATAACCAAAATGGCAACAATGGTGGTCAGAACGGGAACAACAATGGCAGTCAGAACGGGAACAACAATGGCAGTCAGAACGGCAACAACAATGTTGGTCAGAACGGCAACAACAATGTTGGTCAGAACGGAAACAACAATGGTGGTCAGAATGGCAACAACAACGTAGGTCAGAATGCCAATAACAATGGTGGTCAGAATGGTAATAATCAAAATGGAAACTCCAATCCAAATATTGTAACTAGTAGAGAAGGAATAACAAGCCTAGCTGATGTTCACTTTTTGTTAAATGAGTCTTCATTACAAACTAATGAATATTCTTTATTAAATGAAATTGTTGCTTTATTAAAAGAAAATCCAGGTTCATCAATTGTATTAGAAGGACATACTGATGCAACAGGTGAAGACGAATCTAATCAATTGCTATCCCAGAAAAGAACGGAATCATTACGTAAATATTTATTAAGTCAAGGTGTCGATCCAAATAGGGTACAAACAGGTTCGTTTGGTGAAGCAAAACCTAAGTTCTTAAATACTACTCCAAAAGGTAGAGCATTAAATAGACGCGTCGAGGTTTATTTTAAAAACTAAGTCTAATTTTAAGAGATAAAAAAATCCCCGTTTCAACTGCTGAAACAGGGATTTTTGTTTAGTACTAATTTTTATAAAAACCCGAGCTCTAATTTAGCTTCTTCACTCATCATGTCTTTATCCCAAGATGGATCAAAGACAATATTTACTTTCGCTGAAATTACGCCTTCAACAGAAGCAACTTTGTCTTCTACTTCTTTAGGCAAGCTTTCTGCCACTGGGCAATTGGGTGATGTTAAAGTCATATCGATTGAAACGTTGTTATCCTTGTCGATTTTTACCTCATAAATCAATCCTAATTCATAAATATCCACAGGAATCTCCGGATCATAAATCGATTTTAACATCGTGACTATTTTGTCTTCTAATTGTTGATTTGCCATTATTGGTTAATGTATTTAAGTGCTTCTGTTTTCATTTTTTTTACCATTCCTACTAATCCATTCGCGCGAGTAGGAGACAGGTGTTCTTGTAAACCTATATCTTTAATAAAATGTAAATCGGTTTTTAAAATCGATTCTGGAGTTTCTTTATTCATAACTTGAATCAATAGACCAATTATACCTTTTGTTATGATCGCATCTGAATCAGCAGTGTATTCCATTACGCTTTCTTTGTATTCTGAATGTAACCAAACGCGCGATTGACAACCTTCTATAAGTCGATCCTCCGTTTTGTAATTTTCATTAATGATTGGTAAATCCTTTCCTAAATCAATTATGTATTCATATTTTTCCATCCAATCATCAAAAACGTTGAATTCTTCAATGATTTCTTGCTGTTTTTCTTCTATTGTCATGGAATTATTTTAACATGAATAAGCTTTTCTCAAATGCTTCAACAAACAAATCAATTTCTTGCTTTGTGTTGTAAAAAGCAAAAGAGGCTCTAACCGTACCCGGGATTTTGAAAAAATCCATTAGTGGTTGCGTACAATGATGACCTGTTCTTACAGCGATTCCTTGTTTGTCTAATAAAGTTCCAAGATCAAATGGATGTAAACCATCAACAGTGAATGAAACGACGCTTGTTTTATTTTTAGCTTCACCAATGATATGCAATCCTTCAAAAGTGTCAAGTATATCTTCTGCATATTTGGCTAATTCACGTTCGTGTTTTTCAGCAGCCACCATGTCCAAACTTTCTAAAAATTCAAAAGCTGTTCCTAAGCAAATTCCACCAGCGATGTGTGGCGTTCCAGCCTCAAATTTAAAAGGTAATTCATTATACGTTGTTCGTTCAAAGGTTACTTTCGATATCATATCTCCACCACCTTGATAAGGAGGCATTCGGTCTAATAAATCTTCTTTTCCATACAAAACGCCGATTCCTGTTGGACCAAATACTTTATGACTTGAAAAAACAAAGAAATCACAATCTAAATCACGCACGTCAACTTTAATGTGTTGGATACTTTGAGCACCATCTATTAATACTTTTGCACCAACAGCATGTGCCTTTTGAATGATTTCTTTTACAGGATTGATAGTCCCAAGTGTGTTAGAAATATGAGTGATGGCAACTAATTTCGTTTTTTTTGAAAGTAATTGATCAAATTCTTCCATTAAAAGCTCTCCTTTTTTATTAATTGGAGCTACTCTTAAAACTAAACCTTTACGAATACATAACATTTGCCAAGGAACAATATTTGAATGATGTTCCATAGCAGAAATGATGATTTCATCCCCTGCTTGTAATAATTCTCCATAAGAAGATGCAACTAAATTTATACTATCAGTCGCTCCTTTAGTGAAAATGATTTCCTCAGATTTCTTGGCATTTAAGTATTTTTGAATTCTGATTCTCGAAGCTTCATATTCTGTGGTTGCTTTCTGACTCATGTAATGCACACCTCGGTGAATATTTGCATTCTCCTTTGAATAAAAAAGATTGATTGCATCTAAAACAATTTGAGGCTTTTGTGAAGTTGCTCCATTGTCAAAGTAAACAAGGTTTTTGCCATATATTTTTTGTCTCAACGCAGGAAATTGTTCTCTAATTTCTTTTACGTTAAATGGTTTTTTGATTAAATCTGTCATAATATTTCCAAAGGTACAAATAAGCTTATTTTGAATTGTTCTAAACAAGACTTTATTTCAATAAAAACACAAACAATCTGAGTTTGTTCAATAAATCAGCGCTTTTTCACCTAGAGTAAACCTTTTACTTTTAAAAATTCATCTAATGCTTCAATGTCTGAGAAAAGTACTTCGCGCGCTTTACTTCCTTGAAATGCACCAATAATTCCCATTCCTTCTAATTGATCGACAATTCTTCCAGCTCGGTTATAACCTAATTTCAATTTACGCTGCAATAAACTAGCTGATCCTTGCTGACTAATAACTACAATTCGAGCTGAATCTACGAACATTGGGTCTATTTCATTCATGTCCATATCGCCCATTGCTTCGCCTCCTTCAGGAATATATTCAGGAAGAATCAAGGCTTCAGGATAAGCACGCTGATTGCCAATAAATCCACAGATTTCTTCAACTTCTGGAGTGTCCACAAATCCACATTGAAGTCGTTTCATATCTGAGCCAGTCAAAATCAACATGTCACCACGACCGATTAACTGATCTGCTCCTGATGCATCTAAAATAGTACGTGAATCAATTTTGGAAAGTACTCTAAACGCAATACGTGCGGGGAAATTCGCCTTAATCATACCTGTAATTACACTTACCGACGGACGTTGTGTAGCCACAATTAAATGGATACCAATTGCACGCGCCAACTGGGCAATTCTCGCAATCGGATGCTCAACTTCTTTTCCAGCTGTCATTATTAAATCGGCAAACTCATCGATTAGTACAACGATGTAAGGCAAATAACGGTGACCTTTTTCTGGATTCAAACGGCGACCTATAAACTTGCGATTGTACTCAATGATTGTTCTAACACCTGCATCTTTTAATAAGTTATAACGATCGTCCATTTCGATACACAAAGAGTTCAATGTATTAACAACTTTCGAAGTGTCTGTAATAATCGCATCTTCTTCACCTGGAAGTTTAGCTAAGAAATGGCGTTCAATTTTATTGTAAAGTGTAAGCTCCACTTTTTTCGGATCGACCAAAACAAATTTCACTTGTGAAGGATGTTTTCTGTAAAGAATGGAAATAATAATGGCGTTAAGACCAACTGATTTACCTTGACCAGTTGAACCGGCAACTAACAAGTGTGGCATTTTAGTGAGGTCAAAAACAAACGTTTCGTTGGTAATCGTTTTTCCCATCACGATTGGAAGTTCACCATCAAAATGTTGGAATTTATCCGAAGCAATTAAGGAGCGCATACTCACCATTTCAGGATTTGAATTTGGAACCTCAATACCAATCGTACCTTTCCCTGGAATAGGAGCAATGATACGAATTCCAAGCGCACTCAAACTTAAAGCAATATCGTCTTCCAAGTTTTTGATTTTGGAAATACGAACACCTGGCGCAGGAACAATTTCATATAATGTAACCGTAGGACCAACCGTTGCTTTGATTTTTGCAATGTCAATTTTATAATGAGATAGCGTTTGAATGATTCGGTCTTTATTCGATTCTAATTCTTCTTTGTTTACTGACGAAACACCATTTGTCCCCCAATCTCTTAATAAATCAATTGGCGGAAGCACGTAACCCTCTAAATCTTTTGTTGGATCATATTCGCCATATTCTGCAACCAAACCATCAGCTAAATCCTCTTCATCCATGTTTTTATTGTAAGCAGGAATTGGCGTTGTAAATTCTTCTTCTTTCGCAACTTCAATTTCAAATTCATCTGAACTAGAAAATGGTTCTTCTTCTTTCATTGTTACGATTAAATCACCTTCTTCAAATTCATTTTCATCTTCCTCTAAAGCTAGTTCTTGACGTCTTCTTTCTTCGTCGCGCTTTGTGAAGTCAACCGTTTCAGAAATATCATCTTCCTTGATTTGTTCATCTTTGATCGTGTTAATAATAACAATATCATTTTCTTGATCGTAGAAGTTATCATTTAGGTCTTTATTACTTACAACTTGAGGAGTTGTTGCGTCTTTTGGTTTAACTAAATTATTAAAGATTTCACTGTAATTTGGGTTGAATATCAAAGTTGTTACCATATAAAGTAGCACTAAACTTAAAGTCATTGTACCAAATGAACCAATTGTAAGTTTTAACCACTCGTTTAGATAAAAACCAAACGTTCCTCCTAAATAGTTTACAGTTATTGAGAAAAACCCAAGGAATAAAGACGACCAAAGAAGATAAGTAATAATGATTGTGTAAGCTTTTTTGATGTTTACGAAGTTTATATCAAACAAAATTTTAAAGCCAGAAATGAACATTAAAAAGCATAAACTAATTGAAGATATCCCAAAAAGACGGTAAATTAAAAAATGAGAAATCCAAGCTCCAAATTTCCCCAACCAATTAGAAACAGGAGTTTGATTGGTGTCAAATAAGAAATCAATTAAACTTCGATTGAGCAGGCGGTCTTGGTCTTTTGTCCATGTAAAAAAGTAAGATATACAAGCTAAGAATAAGTAAATAGAAAGAAGTGTCAATAAAGAACCGAAAACAATTTTTAATTTTTGTTTGTCTATTTTTTCAAAAACATTCATTTTGTTAGCTAATTTCGATTTATTAGGAGTATTCGAAACAGGTTTTTTTTCCTCATTTTTTTTCTTTGGATTTGCCTTTTTATCCTCGTTATTAATAGCGTCTTTGGGTGTAAATTCGTTTTCTTCCATTACAGTTTATGATATCATACGAAGATAGAATAGTTGTCAAATAACATTTGAGCTTTTCTTGAATACTTTAAACAAACTTATGTTAGTAGCGTTAAAGTTGATTTTTATATATTTTTCATTTCAGATTTTCAGCAAACAATATAGTCGAAAAATAAGCTTTAAAATCGTCCTTGTTTTAAAGGATAATAAATTTTACTTAGTGTCATAAATACACTATTTATAAGGGATTCAGAAAAGAGATAAACAAAAAAAAATGTTAGAAAAACTAATATTAATCAAACTGTTAATCAAAATAGAAGTTTACTTTTGCAAAATAATAATAGT
>CAMDGP010000146.1 GCA_945897765.1 Chitinophaga pinensis | reverse complement strand
GCCTTGAATTTAGTGGCTTTGGGCGCTCAACCAATAGTTTGTTCAGTTATTGGTGACGATGAGCAAGGTCAAGCACTTTCCAATTTATTTGCTGAAAAAGGAATTTCTTCGCAAGGAATTATTGTTTCTAAAGATAGAAAAACAACAGTAAAAACAAGAGTTGTAGCTAATAAACAACAATTGTTGCGCATTGATTCTGAAACAACAAGCCCAATAAATCAAGTGGAAGAAAATTCCTTGTTAATTCAAATTCAGACTTTAATTCATGAGGGAATTGATGGAATTATCTTTGAAGATTACAACAAAGGAGTTCTAACCGTAAACCTTATTCAACAAGTAATTACGATTGCTAAAGCAGCAAATATTCCAACAACCGTTGATCCGAAAAGAGATAATTTTCTTTCTTACCAGGGAGTTACACTATTTAAGCCGAATTTGAAAGAATTAAAAGAAGGGTTGAATCTTTCTTTTGATTTCAAAAATGAACAACATTTATTTGAACAGGCGGTTGCCGTTTTAGAAGAAAAGTTAAAAAATACGGTCTCTTTCATAACATTATCAGAGTTTGGTGTGTTTATAAAAGAAGGAAATCAAAAACACTACATTGCAGCTCATTTGCGTAACATTGCTGACGTTTCTGGTGCAGGTGATACAGTGATTGCAGTTGCAACGCTTTGTTTAATAGCTGGAGCTTCTATTGCTGACATAGCAGGGATTTCAAATGTAGCGGGTGGTTTAGTTTGTGAGCAATCGGGTGTTGTAAGTATTTCAAAAGAAGAATTAATAAAAGAATGGAGAAGTATAACTTCTAACTAAAGAACTTAAATGTCAAGAAAAGTAGTAAAACCATACAATTCAGATCGCTCTAAGAAAGAGGAAGTTGCTGAAATGTTCAATAATATTTCGGGACGTTACGATTTTTTAAATCACTTTCTCTCCTTGGGAATCGACAATTTATGGAGAGCGCGTGCTGTTAAAGAATTGCGTGAAATCAACCCGAAAAAAATCCTTGACATCGCAACAGGAACGGGGGATTTTGCAATTGCTAACCTTAAATTGAAACCTGAAGAAGTAGTTGGAATCGATATCTCGTCGGGAATGTTGAAGGTTGGAAAAGAAAAAATGAAAAAGAAAAAAGTAGATAATATCGTTTCAATGCAATTGGGCGACTCTGAAGATTTACCTTTTGATGACAATTATTTTGATGGTTTAACTGTTGGATTTGGTGTGCGTAACTTCGAGAATTTAGAAAAAGGTCTAGCAGAAATGCTTCGCGTTATTCGTCCAGGAGGGAAAGCAATTATTCTTGAGTTTTCTAAACCAAAAATGTTTCCTATCAAGCAAGTGTTTGGTTTTTACTCTAAATATTTCATTCCATTTTTTGGAAAACGTATTTCAAAAGATGAAAAAGCTTATGCTTATTTACCAGAATCAGTGGCAGCATTTCCCGAAGGAAAAGACTTTGAAAATGTGTTAGAGAAATTGAATTACAAGAATATCAAATCCATTCCTGTTTCTGGAGGAATTGCTACAATTTACGTTGGAACTAAATAAACTTGCAACAAAGTCAAATCTATTGCGTTCTTAGCTCGATGAACAACCGTTTTTTACTTCTTGTTTTTTTGATCTCATTTGCTTCTTTTGGACAGCGATTTAAGCAAGAACGTTATAAAAACTTCGACAAGCGTTTGTTTCACTTTGGATTTATGTTAGGTTTTAACTCAGCTGATTTTACTGTTTATCAAGAGGTTAATGCCTATAATCAATATGGATTAGTTAGTCTTACAAGCAAATCTACTCCAGGTGGACAAATTGGAATGTTGACAACCATGAAATTAGGAACTCCCGTTTTACGCTTGCGTTTTATTCCAACTTTGTCGTTTCAAGAACGCGTTTTGAGTTATCAAAGTTTAGATAGCTTTAATTTTAAAAAAGGAGTAGGTGAGGAGCGAGTGAATTCAACAAATTTGGATTTTCCATTGATGTTACAATTTAGGACGAAGCGTTATAATAATTTTACAGCTTATGCTTTATTTGGAGGGCAGTATTCCATTGATTTACAGTCACAAGAAAAGGCTTCTCAAAATTACATCGATCCATATGTTAAGATTAAACGGAATGATTTCCAAGGTCAAATCGGTGGAGGAGTAGAGTTTTTTGCCCCATTTTTCAAGGTTGGATTTGAAGTAAAATATTCCCACGGCTTCAAAAGTAGTTTTGTTCAAGACAATACTCCCGTTTCAAATCCAATCAATCAACTTTACAACAAAGTTTGGTGGTTTTCTATAATTTTTGAAGGCTAATGCAAGATATTCAATTTCAATGTTCTCCTGAAGAAGCGAAGGATGAAGCATTTTTACTTTCCAAAATCAAAGAATTAGGAAACGTTTCACCAACTAGCAAAATTGAATTTCGTTGGAAAAAACGAAGTATTGACGCTCGAAAAGTTCAAATTAAAATCAATTGTACACTAACTTTTTCTGAAAATAAAGCTTTAGATAATAGATTTCAAGATTTTGATTTTAAAGAAGTTGAAGATTCAGCAAAAATCGTTCACATCATCGGCGGAGGTCCAGCAGGAATGTTTGCCGCTTTGCGTTCTTTGGAATTTGGATTTAAACCTGTCATATTTGAAAGAGGCAAAGACGTGCGCAACAGACGCCGCGATTTAGCTATTTTGAATAAAGAAGGGATTGTAAACCCAGAATCCAACTATTGTTTTGGTGAAGGTGGGGCAGGAACTTATTCAGATGGAAAATTATACACACGTTCCAAAAAAAGAGGTGATGTCGATAAAATCCTTCAGCTATTGGTCCATTTCGGTGCAAGTGAGGAGATTTTGATAGAAGCACATCCACACGTTGGTACTAATAAATTACCACAAATTATTACTGCAATTAGAGAAAAAATTATTGAGAAAGGTGGCGAGTTTCACTTTGAACATAAGTTGACAGATTTAAAAGTGGAAGGTCAAAAAATCAAGGCTATTCAAATCAATAATGGAGTTTTTTTTGAAGTTGAAAATGTAGTTTTAGCAACTGGTCATTCTGCAAGAGATATTTTTGAATTGCTACATAAACACCAAATTGAAATCAAAGCCAAACCTTTTGCACTAGGAGTTCGCGTTGAGCATTCGCAAGCTTTTATCGATAAAATTCAGTACTCAGGACGTTTAAATGATGATTATTTACCACCTGCATCTTACACTTTGGTTACGCAAGTGGAGAACAAAGGTGTTTACTCTTTTTGCATGTGTCCAGGAGGAATTATAGCTCCTTGTGCAACAGACAAAGAGGAAGTTGTAACGAATGGTTGGTCCCCGTCTAAGCGCAATAATCCCTATTCAAACGCTGGGATTGTAGTTAGTGTTGAACCAAATGATTTTAAAGGAAAAGAAAACGACCCATTTGTTTGTTTGGATTTTCAGAAGGAAATAGAGCGCAAGTGTTGGGATTTAGCAGGTAAAAATCAGCAAGTTCCAGCGCAATGTTTATTGGATTTTGTGCAAAAGAAAAAGTCGCTTGGTTTTCCACGTTCGAGCTATCAGCCTGGAATTGTAAGCATTGAAATGGACAAGATTTTTCCAGCTTTCATTGCTAATCGTTTACGTCAAGCTTTTGTTGATTTTGGTAAAAAGATGCATGGTTTTGTGACCAATAACGCTGTTTTGCATGCACCCGAATCAAGAACTTCATCACCGATTTTGATTCCTAGAAATCCAGAAACATTTAATCACATTCAAATTACCAATCTCTACCCATCCGCTGAAGGAGCTGGTTACGCTGGAGGAATTGTCTCTGCTGCCATTGATGGGATGAAATGTGTGGAGGCGATTGAGAAAAAATTTTGAATGTTTAATAAAAAATCAAGAAGAAATTCGTCGCGGCTAATCCCTTGTTTTCCATTCAACTGCGGAATTTACTTTTGTCCTTGTTTTGTTGCATTTATTGAATAACTCAACTATTTTCAAATTCAGGATTTAGATTTGTTTAAATTTGAATTTTATTCATCTAATTCAATTTATCATGAAAACAACACGCACCATTATTATTGACGATGAAAGATTGGCTCGCGAAGAGTTGCGTTCTTTGCTGAAAGAATATCAAGAAATTGAAATTGTTGCTGAAGCAATTAATGGAATTGATGGAATTGAAAAAATCAAGGAGTTTAATCCAGATTTGATTTTCTTAGATGTATCGATGCCAGGAATGAACGGATTTGAGATGCTTAAACAGTTGGAAGATTTACCACAAGTTGTTTTTGTTACTGCTCACGATGAATATGCCTTGCAAGCTTTTGAAAATCAAGCGCTAGATTACATTCTTAAACCAATTGACCCTGAAAAAATCGCTAATGTTGTTCGGAAAATTTCGCATGAAAATTCATTTGAGGATGAGCAATTATTGAACTTACGAAAGTCGAGAAGATTGGGCGAAAACGATAAAGTCTTCATTAAGGATGGTGAAAAATGTTGGTTTATTGAATTGAAAAATGTCCGAATGATGGAATCTGATGGAAACTATGTAAAAGTTTATTTTGATACTTTCAGACCAATGGTTTTGCGCTCTTTAAATAGTTTTGAAGAAAAGCTTGATAATGAAGTTTTTTTTAGAGCGAATCGTAAGTTCATTATTAATTTGAATCATGTTGTTGCTATTGAAAACTGGTTTAACGGAGGATTAAAAGTCGAATTATCAAAAGGCGAAAAAATTGAAATCTCACGCCGTCAAGCAATTCGTTTTAGAGATGTTTTTTCTCTTTAATCAAGAATTAAAAATCAAAAATCAAGAATCTTTTCAAGCTCTTTTCCCAAGTTCAACCACTTCTAAATCTTTGATTTTGTCGCCATCAATTGTAAAACGCAAAATCGTTTTTACTGCATGAAATCCTTTGAAACCACAAGCTCCAGGATTCATCCAAAGCATATTGAATCGTTTGTCCATTTGAACTAAAGTAATGTGTGAATGTCCACAAACAAACAATTTCGGAGCTCCATTTTTTAGTAATTCCTCAATAGCTGGTTTGGAATATTTTCCTGGACGGCCACCAATGTGCGTAATTAAAACTTCCACATCTTCCACTTTGAATCGCAAAAATTCTTCTGTGTCTAATCGAATTTTGTGTTCGTCGATATTCCCCCACACTGCTTTCGTTGTTTTGAAGGCGCGCAATTCATCCAGAACTTCCAAACTACCTATATCTCCAGCGTGCCAAATCTCGTCAACTTCAGCGAAATAGATTTTGATTTTTGGATCTAGAAAACTGTGCGTGTCGGATAAAAGTCCAATTTTTGTAGCCATTTTAATGCATATCTAGAACAGCACAAACATTGGCTTTTGTGTGGTCAGCAACACTAATTCCAACTTTAGAATACTCTGGATTCAAGCAATTAATGCGATGACCTAAACTTGGAACACCGTGATCAATTAAGAGTTGAAAAGCGATGTGTTTTCCTGTTGTCATATCGTAAGCACAACATTCAGCATAATTTCCAGTAGCACATTTTTTGCGTTTATGTCCCATATATCCAGACGCACCTTGTTCTGCTGCAAAACAACTTGCAAATTCTTGTAGGGCTTCATCGTAAACAAAAGGTGGAAGTGCCTCGAGTTCATTCAATTCGTCAATCAATGACTCGATGTACGGAGAATCTTCCAATAATTTCACATAAGCATCACTTGGTGGTTCATATTTTTCCACTTCAATTTCAACGAATTTTTTAGGATACATTCGAGCTAAATTGATATACATTATCGCTTCTTTTTCAACCTCTGTTAAATCAGCAATCTTAACCAAAGTATTAG
>CAMDGP010000145.1 GCA_945897765.1 Chitinophaga pinensis | reverse complement strand
TGATAAACTACATCCGGTTCCTGACGTGGCCAAATGACTATATTCTCTATTTGGTCCTGTTGGAAATGAAGTTACACTGTAATGGGTTGTCAAGCCAAGACTTGTACTGCTATTATTCCAACAAATTGATATATGAATATTGTTAGTGCCATTCCATGTAAAACCATTTGTAAAAGTAAAGTCCTTCCACCCAACCGTATTGGAAATTGTTGTATTTGCCTGATAAACTATTGTAAAGCCAGTAGAACTAAATGCACTCAATGTGTTTGCAGTTGTATGTTTCAAGGAAATAGTTAGTCCATTAAACGTCTTTGTCGTACCGCCAGAAACATAAAACCCGATTGATGCTAACACGTCATTGGCAACCATTCCACCTGCAGTTAAATCAGATGCTAAAAGAATGTATTGGTCTCTCAAATCCGAGTAAGCCGTAGTATTACCACCAAAAGGAGTATTCCCACTTGAACCCCATCCTGAACTATTTGAAGGCATAGAAGATGTGTACTGCCCAAATACTAACATTGAAAAAAATGGAAAAATAATCAATGCTGTAAAAGTTAAAATCTTTAACTCGTTAAAAATTAGGAAGAAAGAATTTACTTCCTTCCAACCCTTTCCATATTTCAAATTTACATTCACGTTCTAATTAGTTTAAATTTTAGGATTGACTTCATTTACTAGTCGAGTGAGTTTTTTTATCGATTGACACGTTTTATACAAATCCAAACTCACTCCGATTGTGTAGGTTAAAAGAGCCACTTTCATAATATGATAACTCGTATTTGCAGTTACATAAGAATTTTTACGAGTATTTGGTTGTTTAAGGTATCTGTTGTAAAATAACTGCTTTGTTCCCCATGCCAGTGCGAAAACTCCTGCTGAACCGATTGTAAGAACTGGTATGAACTTTTTTCTATGATTTTGTTTTAAAATCAAATAATGAGACATACCTGTGAAAGCAAGCGTTGGATATAAATTAATGCTTCGGGGAATGAAAATACTTTTCAAATAAACCTTATCTTCATTTTTAGTTTCTGAGTCAATGCTGATCGAAATTTTGGAGTTTTCAATATTACAAAATGCTTTGTTAGGTATTTTAATTTCAGATTCAAAAATCCCATTGAACTTGTTTCCATTTGTAAGACTATTTTCATTGAGTTCGTAAAAACTCTTTCTCTCCGAAATACTTTCTTTTTTTAATGAGATTATAAATCCTTTATTACAATGTATGGGTAAATTTTCTTCTTTTGAGAAAGGTTGATATATCTTAGCCCATTCAGAAAGATGTCCGTTAATGTTCCGAATCAGGTTATCATTTCCTGAATTTGCAGAATTCGATTCAATGGATACTGAATCCGTAAATTTTATATAACCACTCAAATTGATGACTTTTTCCTTATACTGTGTTAAGTAATTTTTTTCTAAAATTTTTCGAGATATATATTCGGAAAGTGGTTGCCAATTGCTTGTTTTTTTTGAAATAATTTCATTGTACGGCAATCCCAAGTTTTTGTAAAAATTCAATTTACTTTGGATTGCGTATATTGGTATACGTTCATTGAATTGAAATTCTATCCCATTCATTTTAATCTTATTGTTCCCATTCGGCTTGGCATCGGAATTCCAAAAATTCCCCTTTGGAAAAGCTTTGTATTTGATATCCTCAGACCGTGCAAATAAATATTCTCCATTCGCTGTAATGTCAAAGCTATTTTTTAAATTTTTGTCGGCAGCGAAAAAATTAAAACCATCATCATAACATACAGGTAAATTCCAATAACTGATTTCGTTGTATGATTGAAGGTCCTTTGCTACCAATATTCCACTGCCAGAAATGATATTTTTCGAGGTTAACTTGGTAACTTTTGGATTATATGGAATATCACAGGTTATCCCTTGACCGAATACACTCAACCAAACTGAAAAAATAAAAATTATAGAAAGTATTTTCATTTTCAAAAGCGTCTTATAGGTCTAATTCGAAATAACGTAATTTTACCATAGGTAGAAGGATTCGCAATTCCTGTAGACATTTTTACTGTCCAAGCATTTGTGTTAAAATTTGGATCTTGCGATGAACTCCAATAGGAAGCATCAACTGAAAAATTTCCCATTCCATTTAAATAAAGAACTTCTCTCATTTTCATCAATTCATCGCGAGCAGGTAAATACCAATTACTACCAATGACTGATGAATAGTTGTTAGCAGCCAATGCGGCGTAATTTGGATTTGAAGTACCAAATTGCTGAACGATATTATTGGTATTATCTTTCCCTAATCCTAAACCATAGGAAGTTGAAATCGAATTGGCATTGAATGCCCAAGGTAACGCACTGGAGATATCGGTTGCAGCTGCTTCCAAGAAATTCCAACCGCCTAATGTATCTGTTTTTGAAAAGAAAACGATTCCTTCTTGTGGACCTGTTTCACCAACATTATAGTAGTTTTTCGTGGTAATTGTTGCCACATTTCCATAACTGATTCCTTGCAAATTCTTAGCATAGGCTCTTAAGTAATAGGTTGTGTTTTCATTAAGGTTAGATAGGAATTCTGAAAAACTTGCACTACCATTCGTGTTTACAATTATCGTATTTGCAATTGTAGGACTGGCGCTTGTCTGCGAATAACAGAATCCTTGCTCGGAAATTGGGAGGTCACCATCTGAAAGAATGTTGCCATTGATGGTGAGCTCAAAGAAACTGAATTGATTGGGGTTAATTGTAAGTACCGAAGGTAGATTTGAAGCGTCACCTATCCAGTTAATTTTTTTAGGTTCAGAATAATAAACTCCAATACTATTTTCGATGTACGAACGAACATATAATTGGGTGTTAACAGTCCAGTTTACACTTAAGTTAATTTTATTTTCTACAATGATATTTTCAGAAAAATTATCAGCGAGCGTTGGCAGGGCATTGATGTCTGACCAAACAAAACCAATTCTTTTAATATCATCATGTCCATCTTGAATGAAATCTGCCGAAATTGAGATACTTGCCAGATTATTGTTATTTACTGAAACGCTTCCTACCTCTCCTAATTTCTTTAAATTCCAAAAGTTCTGCTTCCCACAACTGAAAAACATTCCGACTGCTAACACGAAGAAAATAAAATGTTTCATTCGGCGTCTTCTTTTTCTGGTTTATTCATAAAAACAAATTTCAAATCATTTGTTCCATTTCCGTACAAGGTGCTATTTCTATTTACATCAATCACGAATAATTTTAATGAATTGTAGAAATCTGACGTACTTTCATTTGCAAATAAATTAGGTGATTTTGAAAGATTTATTCGTATGGCATAGCAATTACTGCATGTTGGATAATTTGTATAATGGATATTCTTGTAATGTCCGACACTATCAGTTCTATTATACAAAACTCTTGCTCCATCTCTTAACTCGATCCTTATTTTTTCGTGAGATTTCAGATTCAAGGTGTTTTTGTCAAACAAAATATCAAACGTGAAAGTGTCCAAATCTTGATTTGAGAAGGCATAATATTCGTTTAATGACTTGGGAGGATTTAATTTGAAATTTGATTCAATGTTTTTTACCAAGTTGTTTGGAGGTGATGAAATAAAATCTCTCCATTTTTGCGCTGAAGAAATATTAATCGATAACAAACAAAAAAACAATACCGATTTACTTACCATGAGCAAAAAAGATTATTAATTTTTACAGCTTTAGGGTTTTGTAAATTGCAGATTAATTTTGCACTTCCGTGACCGAAGGTTGATATTCTTTGAATTTTCATCGAAGAACCTGAATAAACCCCTTCTATTCGGTCTATCTCATTGTTTTCTCCATCGTAAACAACAATCGTTAAATTTGATGTATGACTCATTATCTGAGGATTCCAACTGATTGTTTTTCCTTTTCTACGTAATTGAGCATCTAAAATTATCGGGCAGCCTCCCGTTTCTGTTACACCTGCTTGGTTAACACACTTGTCTAGGCCATCCTTCACACCATCACCATCGCTATCGGGAGATTCTGGATTACTTCTTTTTTGGGTTTCTTGCTCAAAATTCAATCCATCTTTATCTAAGTCACACGATTTACATTGGGTATTAGGAACACATGGATCATTGTCATCATTATCCTGTAAAGAAGTATCCTTCTGAAAACCGGCAAAAAAGCCATCTCCATCTTGATCATTTCCCTTCTTTGCTTCTTTTTCAGGACATCCATTGTTTGTTTTGGAAAACACTTTAGGACATTTATCTATTTTATCCGGATAACCATCTTTATCACTATCCAACGCTTTTTGAGGCGGAAAAAGATAAGGCCATAAAAAGATAAACAACCCTGCTAACAAAGCACCGCCGAAAACTACAAGGATTGGTAAACGTTTTTTCATGGATTTTTAAGATCAAAGTTCAATAGGTTTGTGTTTTGAGTAATTCTCCTGCATCTTAGCTTTTAAGTATGGGAAATTAACAGCTATTCTATAATACCTCCAGTTATCTATCTCACTCTTTCGGATAGATTCAGATACATCCTTAATAGGTCCCAACATTGCGTTAAATTCTTTAGTAAGGACAAGAAATAAATCGAACATAGCTTGTAGCTCTTTTTGTGAATTAGCCTGTTCAGGATATTTCGAAGCGTCGATAATATTTTTAAAATCTGTTTGAACAGTCTTTAAATCTCCTTTACCCACATATAAAAAATCCTCTGCTGCTGCCAAGCGCTTCGACTGAATTTGGAACGTTTATAAATAAGAAATTAGCATTGCGTTACTTGAAATTTGAACTTTCAATTTGTTAAACAAATCAGTGCTTATGAATTTTTCATTTTTCAAATAAATTTTGGCGTATGCTTCCCACTCACTTGATTTGTAAGCTAACAAGGTGTTTTTATCTGATTCAGCTTTCGCTTTTTCCCTGTTCAGTTTAGTAATTTCATTTTCATATTCATTTTTTTGAGCAGTTAGTTTGGCATCAGCGCCATTTTTTTGATTATTCAGATTGGCTTCAGCTGAATTTTTATAAATTATGAGGCTTGTCATTTCTGTTTCTAATTTTAACTTTTCTTGAATCAAAGCATCATTTTGACTTTTCAAGCTTTTAATTGCATCCAATTGCTCTTGAAAGACCATACTTGGAAGATTCTTCAAGGTTTTTGTCAAACTATCCTTTAATTGTTGTTCAAGATTTTTGATTAGTTGTTCAATCGCTTGCAATTTTTTTAACTCGGCAGTAGAATCTTTCTTGGATTTTACCGTTTCATTTTCTTTAAAATTGTTGGGAGTTTCATTTGTCAATTTGGGTTGATTCAAATTAACCTCAGAAATTAAGACGGTTGACGAATCTTGACTTGCCGCATAATAACAAATCGATAAAATGAATAAAACAAAATAATTTTTCATACTAACTATTTTTTAAGTGAAAGAAACTCTTTGTAATAAAATGAATGACTCTTCAGTTCAGATAATAATACAGGGTCATCATTGTAATAATCAAAATCAGGATCCCCTGATTTTAATTTAAAGTTGTAATCAGCTACAAATTTTTTAAAATCCGTTAATTTTTGATCTATTTCAATTTTCAAAGTTTGTATGTTTGAACAATTTTGAAATGCTTGACCAGTGTATGCACGTAGAAATGAATTCTTAAGTTTAGTTGCTCCTTCTTCACTATACATGTTCGAAAGAAAGATATTAAGAGTTGTTTTAAAACCTAGGGCTCGTTTGTAGGATTTGTAAATGCTTTTTTGACGGCTTAACTCGGAAATGGGATTTGAAATGGTGTCTGAAGCGTGATTAAGGTTTGCCGTATTTGTTGCATAGCAAGACTCTGAAAGCGATTTCTTATAGC
>CAMDGP010000144.1 GCA_945897765.1 Chitinophaga pinensis | reverse complement strand
ATAATGCCATTAAGACAATTACCACCGCAATAACAATAAATATTGGTTCCATATTTTGATTTTGATTAAAAGTAATCAATTAATCAAACTTCCAATCTTTTTTTTGAAGAATGGTTGCAATTCATGACTTAATATTAAATAGGTTAGGTAAATTTTACTTTTTCAAAAAAAACTAAATCTTTGGTGCATTCAATTTAACGCTTTATTACTTGAAATTAGCTTCATTTAAATCCTTTGATTCATTTTTAAGAAACACTCAATGATTTTTACAAAGTACCTACATCGGAATAGATAGAATTATTTAAATTGAAAAATTCTACATTTATGCAGCTGGCCAAAAACGTTTTGTTTCTTCAAAGTTTAGACAAAAAAAAGAAAAATTTAACTTAAAAGTTCAACTTTCAATTTTAGAATAGTTATCTTTAAAGTGTTAATAAATTAAAATGTCCCAATTCAAATCTATAGAACGACTGAGCTTGATTCTCAATTTTGTGAATGTAAATCGTTATCCGAGTTTAGAAAATATTTTAAGTTATTTGGCTGATAATAATTTAGAAACAACCGAACGAACATTACAACGTGACTTGAAAACATTAAGAGAAATGTGTTTTATTGGCATGAAATATAATAGATTAAATGATGGTTATTGGATTGATGAAGATAGCAAAAACAATTTTGATGATTGGATGCGAATTTTTAATTTATTTAATAATGCACGAGTGATCAATGAAATATTGCTAAAAAGTAAAACAAATCTTGACGTAATTGATTTTGATCGAAATGAACAAGAATTGAAAGGTGATATTCTTGGAAAAGTTCTTGAAGCAGTAGTAGAAAGAAAAATGATTCGGTTCGTTCATTACAGTTATTTGCACAAAGAAGCAAAAGAGGTGGAGCTTTATCCTCATTTGTTGAAGCAATACCTGAATCGTTGGTATGTTTTTGGTTGTTTTAAAGATGGAGAATTTACAAGCTTTGGTCTTGATAGAATTTTGGAGTTGGAAGTTCTTAGTGAAACTTTTAAATTGAAAAATAAAAAGCCAAAAGATATTTTTAACTCAATTATTGGCTTGACGCATGTAGGTGATAAAGTTGAAACAATTGTGCTTGCTTTTGATCCTTTTCAAGGTAATTATGTAAAATTACAACCTATTCACCATTCGCAAAAGATACTGATTGACAACGAAACAGAATTTAGAATTGAAATTCGAGTTAAAGTCAATTATGAACTTGAAGAACAAATATTAAAACACGGTCAACATGTTCGAGTAGTGGAACCAAAGTCTGTTCGTAAGTTGATTAAAGGTCGATTGAAGGAGGCACTTTCAGCTTATAAGTCAGGGAAGAATGAAAGGTAAATTATGAAATTATGATTATCTTACGGATTAGTTAGCTTTTAATTAATCATATTTATCCGGCGTAAGTTTCCTTTATTTTAATAAACAGGTCTAACTCTTATAGTGCTATAAAAATAGCTTTTGTTATAAACTTTCCATTCAAAAATATTCTCGTAAATAATCTTTAACCTCCAGCTCAGCAATCGCCAACAAAGAATTTAGAACATTTTGTCCGTATTTTATTGAAGTGTCTTTAATAAGAACGTAAAACTAAAAAGTTCCACACTCTCACGAAAGATTTAAACTGACCGAAGATTTTCTTTTTGACTTTTACATTTCTTATTGATAGTTCTCAGCCATTATTGTCTGCTGGTACAACGTGGTAATCTGGAGTAAATCTTTAACTACAAAATCAATCTAATAATTGTTATTGAGCTTAAAACAAATGTTGATAAACCTTCTAATAATCCTGAATCGAAGCATAAAAGTCTAATTGCAATTCTAAAATTACAAATAACACTTGAAAATGGTAATTAAGGATTAGTTAAACCGTTTTTCTTTTTCTTTGCTGGGAAGTAGGTTTTGGTCTTGAAAATACACGTTTTTCTACAATATCAATTTTTCCAGTCGAAGGATAGGGATGGTTACTTACCACCGGAACTGTCATTCCAATTACTTTTTGAATGTCTTTCAAATACGCTTTTTCTTCTGTGTTACAAAAAGATATCGATTTTCCAGAAGCACCAGCACGACCAGTTCTACCAATTCGATGAACATATGTTTCTGGTACGTTTGGAATGTCGTAATTGATAACAAACGCCAAAGAGTCGATGTCGATTCCTCGAGCAGCAATATCAGTTGCAACTAAAACGCGCGAAGTTCTATCCTTGAAATTTTTCAATGCATTTTGACGTGCATTCTGCGACTTATTCCCGTGAATTGCTTCCGCTTTGATGTCGTTTTTCAAAAGAATTTTTACCAATTTGTCAGCGCCATGTTTCGTTCTTGTGAAAACCAATGCAGTTTCGATATTTTGTTCTTCCAATACGTGTAGAATCAAATCTTTTTTCTGATCTGTATCCACAAAGTACATTTCTTGTTGTATCGTTTCTGCAGTTGATGAAACAGGACTTACCTCAATATGGCTTGGATTAGTTAAAATTGAATTTGCCAATGAGGTAATTTCTTTCGGCATTGTTGCAGAAAAGAAAAGCGTTTGACGTTTTTCAGGAATGATTTTGATGATTTTCTTTACATCGTGAATGAACCCCATGTCCAACATACGGTCTGCTTCGTCCAGTACAAAAATCTCTATCGTTTTCAAACTGATAAATCCCTGTTGAATCAAATCCAATAAACGTCCTGGCGTTGCAATCAAAATATCAACTCCTGCATTTAAGCGATTAACTTGTGAATGTTGACTTACACCACCAAAAATTACAGCACTTTGTTGTTTCAAATTCTGACCATAGTCTTTAAAACTTTCGTGAATTTGAATAGCTAATTCTCTTGTTGGTGTTACGATTAAAGCACGAATTAATCTTCTACCATTGGTGGGTTTTGTGTTTTCTAAACGTTGTAAAATTGGAATAGCAAAAGCTGCTGTTTTTCCAGTTCCCGTTTGGGCGCATCCCATGATGTCTTTTCCTTCTAATACAATTGGAATTGCTTGCTCTTGGATTGGAGTTGGTTGGGTATAACCTTGAGTGTCAAGAGCGTTTAAAATCGGCTCTAAAAGATTTAGTTCTTTAAATGTCATAAAATAGATTCGACTCTAAGTTTGACATGATAAATTAAATGAAATACCTAGAATTTGTGTAAAGGTACATTATTTAAATTGGTTTTCTTGTATTATTTTAAATTTAGAGTCAAAAACCTGAGTTAAGTAGTTGTTTTTTAGTGGTTTATTTTAAATGTAAATAAGGTGTTGAGTTAAATAAAATACTTGACACTAAAATCTTGGCTAAAAGTGAATTAACAAAAATCAAAAATAAGTAAGTAGTAATTTTTGGCATAAAAATAAACAATTAAAAAGGCTCATAATCAGAATCATGAGCCTTAAAATAAGAATAATTTTTTAGTCTTATACCAATTTACATATTAAATGTCGCAATGAAAAATACATCTGGTATAATACCGAATTAGTTTTCAATGAGTAATTTATACGACAATTGAAAACACCTTGGGTATTAATCTATCTTTACTTCAAATGGCATTCTCATTTGAATTCCGCTCATTGCTTCAATTTTTTTCAATTGTTTGTAATATTCAACCAATTCGGAAGGCATTGAGTTTACTTTTATTTTGGTCGTTGATTCTTCGTCATCACCAGTTTCACTTTGAATCATTTCAAAGATTTCAGACAATTTATCTTCTTTCTTCAACGGATAGTATAAAACCTTAGCATCTTTGATTTTCGCCAAGTTCGCAGCGTAAGAAATTGCATCCGTCAAACCTCCTAATTGATCCACTAAACCGATGCGAAGTGCGTCTCTACCAGTCCAAACACGACCACGCGCTACGAAATTAACTTCTTCTTTAGTCATTTTTCTACCTTTAGAAACACGTGTTAAGAACATATCATAAATCTGATCTACTTCCATTTGTGTTGCTTCTAATTCCTCTTTAGTTAACTTGCGATTGGTGGAAAGAACGGAATGTTTATTGGTACTAATTCTGTCGAAGCTAATTCCTAGCTTATTTTCAAACATTTTTCCTGTGTAAGGAATCATTCCAAAAACGCCGATTGAACCCGTAATTGTTGTTGGTTCTGCAAAAATCTTATGCGCTGGAGCAGCTATGTAATAACCACCAGAAGCAGCAACGTCACCCATCGAAACGATTACTTTTTTCACTTTGTTAGTTAATTCAACTTCTCTCCAAATTTCTTCACTTGCCAAAGCACTTCCTCCAGGACTATTAATTCTGAAAACAACGGTTTTGATGTGTTTCGCATTTCTAACTTTTTTGAACAACTTACAAATTCCTTCCGAAGTAAGTCCTTCACCAGAGGTAGAAACGTCACCTTCTGCTAAAATTACTGCGATTGCTGGTTTTTCTGCTTTCAATAAAATTTGGTCTTGGTAGAATAATTTTTTAGCGTATTTCTCAAAATTTTGAAGTTTTAAATCTTCGTCATTTTCAACTCCAACTTTATTCATTAAGTAAGTAATCATTTCGTCGCGGTATTTCAAACCATCTAATAATTTGAATTTAACTCCATCATCTGCACGTTTAATTTTTAATGAATCAGCAAGGTTGTTCAATAATTCAGGATTGATTTTACGGTCCGCTGCGATATCATTTCGCATATCTTCCCACATTGAAGTAATGTATCTTTCCATTTGAACGCGACTTGAATCACTTATGTCAGTTCTGAAAAACGGTTCAACAGCACTTTTAAAATCGTTGTTTGATCCACGAATAATTTCAACTTCGATATCTAATTTATCCAATAAACCTTTGAAAAACATCAATTCGCCACCTAATCCTGTAATTTGAAAAGTCGAAGTTGGGAAGGCGTATGATTCTTTCGCTGCCGAACTGATGTAATATTCTTTTTGAGAAATGTACTCACCAGAATTATAGGCAACTACGAATTTTCCACTTTTCTCGAAGTCGTTGATTGCATTTCTGATTTCACGAGCTGTTGCCATTCCGCAAGAAACATCACCAATATCAATAAAAATACCTTTGATTTTATCGTCTTTTTTCGCTTCGCTGATTCCATAAAGAATGTCTGGAAGTCCCATTGATTCGTTCACGTTGAAAGAACTTGGGTCAAATTCAGATTTTCCTTTGTTTAAAATTTCTCCATCTAATTGCATATGAAGAATTGTTTTGTCTTCAATTGATAATGGCTTTGGACCAAAATCACTGAATGAACCAATAACTCCTCCAAGAATTAGGAAGAAGAATATCATTCCTACAATTCCTGCAATGAATACAGCTAAAAAGCTTGGCCAAAATATTTTCCCGAAGGTAATTTTAGGTTCCGTTGGTTTGTTTTCTGACATAATCGTGGTTTTAATTTAATAAGTTGTTAAGGTTTAGCCCTTTATTTACAAGGTTTAATTTTAAAGTGAATATAATTTTTTGTCCGTAATCAGTGAACAAATCACCAAAGTAACTCGATTGGTAAAGCGGGAAGAATACGCCTAACGTATTTCCAAGTTTAACACCAAGTCCAAGATTTACAACTGTTTGAGTGGCTCCTGATACATCTTCAAATGCTCCTAAGTCAGCAAATGCTCCGAAGACACTAGGTTTAATAGGCAATTGAATGTAAACATTTGAGCTTGCCATCCACTTATCAGAATTTCCGATTGATGCATCTGCATTGTTTGCGTGGAAATTCCCAAAGTTATCTTGTCTATTCTGACTCCATAAACCAGCCTTTTCAAAACGTCCGAAATTGTATTCTTCAATAAACAAATCTTGATTGCCTCTTGCGCCAAAGATAGAAAGTTCAAAGCTTGGATTACCAATAAAGCTTTGTGTTTCATACACTACA
>CAMDGP010000143.1 GCA_945897765.1 Chitinophaga pinensis | reverse complement strand
TGAAACATCAAACGAAGTAGGGTATGGGCCAACAACTTGGTAACAATCTTCCAAACCAGATTCTAAAGCTGCACAACGAGCATTAATAAAATTTCGTAAGGTTTGTATATTGTTTTGCCAACCATTGTATGTTCCGCCCCATCTTGAGCATTGACCAGTCATTTCAGGAGCAATTTCATCAACCATGCTATCTAATAATGCGGTCATGTAAGTACAAGAAAAATAAGTATTTGCAAGATCAATATATCGTGCTACATAATATTGTTTTACTGTTGGATTTTCATTAATTAGTTTTGAGATAATTTCGGTGTGTCCTTGACTTCCCGGATCAGGTAGATTTTCGGCATTACATGGGTTAGCATTCGGACCAGTGTCTGGAATTCCAGTATAATTGATGTAATGTCCGAAGGTTGCATCCATGTCCCATAAGGTATAGCGCCATTTTTTCTTATCTCCTAATGGGTCTCTTCCTCTCCACCAAGCTGTATTCCAATTCAGCCAGTCTTGATTCACGACATACGAATTGAACATGAAATAATCACACAAAGATTCCCAATTCAATTCCCCATCTACGTAAGCAAAATTGGTTGGATTGCCCATGTTGTTGTTTGCAATATAGGATTTCAAGTTATCCCAATCAGTTATCGCTTGATTTCCACCGTAATCTGCCCAAGTGTTTCCCCACGTTTTTAAATACTGAATATTGAACTTGTCTTGGTCATAGTAATAATCTGTATAATCATGGTCATCTGCTTTTTCTCTAATTTCATATACACCCCAATACTGACCGTTCAAATACAAAACACAAGGTCGGTTCGTACGTTCGTCCAATTTCATTTGTGCTCTATCGGATAAAGTATGAATAAAAGCATCACGAATATGTGCACCTTGTTCAAATGAATAGTTATCACTTGCAGCAGGTTTTAAAATCACACGTTGGAAATTTGTTCGTGATTTTTCAGGGAAAATTTGATGATTTAGATCTTTACTATAGCCATATTGATCGCGCATGATGAAATCAAAACCTCTTTGATCATAAGACCAAGAATCATTTCCGTGTTTGTTAAAATCACCTTGACCTTCGTCGATAAAGGAACCATCGTCTTCAAAAAGTTCAAAAGCGCCAATTGGTTCAATTTGATTTCCATTAGCAACTAAATTAAAAACTCCCTGACTACAAACAGAAACAACTGGAATAGTGTGATTTACATTAATGAAATAAGTGTTTGTTTCCGTAAATGAAGGTAAATTGGAACTAAAGGCAACTGCTCGAAGCACTTTTGTCGAGGAAATATTAATGGGGATTGAGTACAAGGTAGAACTAGTTGTAGGGTCGCTTCCATCAATCGTATAGCGAATTGTTGCAGTTGGGTCAAGACAGCTAATACTAACCGTTTGTGCACTCGGATAAAAACCGGCAGCTACACTAAAAATAGGATTAGGAGTATAAAAATTAATGGCTCCCGAATTTAGTGCATTTGGAGTTGGTGTTGAAAAAAGTTTAAAATCTGGAGCTCCATTTGTGGAACGACCAATAGAATGATTAGATTTTGTTAAATGCTTGATTTTAAATGAATCAACAACAATCCCTGAAGGATTACTTAAAATAATCCAATCGTTTTCAGTTTGAGAAATATTAAAATTAGTATGTAATTGATTGTTATTTACAGTGTTTCTTTTAGAACAAAAAACCATTTTAAATCCAAGTGCTGAAATAGAACTTGGTGGGATTTGCCATTTCGTAAGATTTGTTGGTTTGTCAGAAAGATACCAGCCAGTTAAATCAATTGAAGTAGCTGATGGATTGTGCAGTTCAATCCAATCTTCAAATTCTCCATATCCATCTGGTAGTGTTGAAATATTGGAACAAGAATATTCATTGATAAAAATTTGACTTTTAGCTTGAAAAGACAATAAACTTGTAAGTATTAGGAAGAAAAAGAATCTCATTTAAAGTTGATTTACTTATCAATATTAACGTAATATTATTGAATAACGTGTTAAAGTTAATGCATTCAATCGTAATGTTGTATTTTTGGGATATATTAAAGATTAAAAACTGGATGAAAATGAAGTATTTATTAAGTTTAATTATTGCCACAACATTATTATATTCTTGTGCTAAAGTAGAAGGAAAGGGTGGTTCAGCAACTGTGAAAGGTGTAGTTATGGAACAATTATATAACAGTATTGGAAATCCAATTTCTGGTGGAAAATATGAAGCTGCTGACCAAGATGTTTATTTAATTTATGGCCAAGACGATACTTTTTACGATGATGATATCAAAGCAAGTTACGATGGTAGTTTTGTTTTCAATTATTTGCAGAAAGGAAAATACACATTGTATGTTTACGAAGATTGCAGTTCTTGTGCGAGTGGTAAAAAAGAAATTTTGGTTCCATTTGAAATAACAGAACGCAATCAAGTGATTGATTTAGATACAATTGTCATCAAAAAACAGTTGTAATGATTCGTTTTTGTGCCATTTTCCTGTTTAGTTTATCCATTAATTTTGTTTCAAGCCAACAGAATTATTTTCAAGTTTGGGCAGAAACAGGAATTACTGGAAAATTGAGTGACAAATTTGAGTACACTATCGATTGGAATAATCGCTTTGGAAATTATAATTTGCAAACAACTTTCGGGCAAGCATCTATCAAATACAAATTCAAAAAATGGCTTAAACCTTCAATTGATTATCGTTTTATTTCAGATCGACAAGATAACTCGAATTTCTCTTTAAATCATCGTTTGAATTTTAACTTGCAATTTTCTAAAACGAAAAAAAGATTGGACTTAGGCCTACGCTTACGCTATCAATATTCGTTCGCACAGATTTTAACAGGGACTTATGAAGCTGAGTTTGATGAAGCTTATAGAATAAAACCAAGCATTTCTTACGATATCAATAATTTCCCACTAACTCCTCAAATAAGCACTGAGTTTTTCTACGACCCAAGTAATTATGAACTCGGAAATCGCTTTACTAAAATTCGTTATTCAGCGTCCTTCGCATTGGATTTAAAAGGTCCACATAAAGTTGAATTTGGCTATATTTTTGACCAACGAATTCAGTTGGCAACTCCATTAAATCGCCATATTTTGAATTTGAGTTATACCTATCAGATTAAAAAGAAAAAAAAGGAAGAAAAATAACTTCACAGTTTGTTAAACCTTAAATTTTAGGTAGCTAATTCAAAGATTGAAAAGGTTTAAATTATTTACACAAGAATCTTAATTGCAATTGTTAGCGATAATAATTGGCCTTGAATTTTATGGTTTTAGCTACTGAACTGAAAATGGATTCCTCACGCCGCTCGGAATGACCATTTTATTAGATAGGATTGCAAAAATGCTTCGCATTTTCGCCAGCTTCCCCAGCCCAAAAGTAATTCCGACTAAAAGGAGGAATCAGAACTGCGTTCTCTGTGTCCTCTGTTGTTTAATTTTCTATGAAACGGTTTCTAATTGTATGGAAAGCTTTTAAGCTAAGCTTATGGAAGAACAAAGATAAAAAGAAAGGCAAACTTCACTACTAACATTTTTAATGTGAATAATTTAATCCTTTTGATTAAAGTTATTTCATTTTAAATTTTAATTTCGTAAACGTGAAAAGTGAAAAATTTATAGATGTAAAAGGCTTAATCAGAAGTAAAAACCCTAAGCTTTTGCGTTGGTTACCTTCATTCGTAATCAATTATTTACGCCGTATCTTGCACGAAGATGAAATCAATGATTTTATTGTGAAAAACAAAGACAAGTATGATCAAGATTTTTGTGAAGCGGTTATGGAATATTTCAACATTAAAGTTGTATTTAATAACAAAGAGTTAATTCCGAAAGATGGTCCATTGATAATTGCAATGAATCATCCTTTAGGAGGAATGGATGCTATTGCTTTAATAGCAGGATTGAAAGATTATCGTCGCGATTTAAACTTCATTGTTAATGATTTATTGATGAATTTGACAAACATCAGCAATCTTTTTGTTGGGGTCAATAAACATGGGAAAAATGACAATAGTATTCGCAATCAAATAAAGAATACATTTGAATCAGAAAATGCAATTTGTATTTTTCCAGCAGGTTTGGTAAGTAGAAGAATAGATGGCGTTGTTCAAGATTTAGCTTGGAAAAAAACATTTATGTTGTACGCGCGTTCTTTGAATAGAACCGTTGTTCCAATTCATATTGATGGCGAATTGTCTAATTTTTTCTATCGCTTATCGAATTTAAGAAGTGCTGTTGGTATTAAGGCAAATCTTGAAATGCTTTATTTGTCTAATGAATTATTTAAGCAACACAATAAAACAATCATATTTACAGTTGGTGAGCCAATATTAGCAGGAGAAATTGATAAAAACATGAATGACCAAGATGCAGCTGCCATGTTGCGAAATACTGTTCATTCATTAAAGAAATAATTATGAAGGAAATTATAGCACCCATAGAAAGTTCACTGATAGTTTCAGAATTACATGCTTCTGGTTTGGTTCGATTGACGCGTAAAGGCGGAAATGAAATCTATATTATTGATAATAAAATAGCTCCAAATACGTTGCTAGAAATCGGTCGTTTGCGAGAGGTTACTTTTCGTGCATCGGGCGGTGGAACTTATGAGGCGCTTGATTTGGATGAATATGATACAGGCGAAATTTGTTACAAGCAGTTAATTGTTTGGGCGCCTACAGAACAGCAAATCGTGGGGGGATACCGTTTTATTTTGTGCGACGAAGCAATTGACAAAACAGGAACAATTCATTTGTCAACAACGCATTATTTTGATTTTTCTAAGCGATTTTTATCAGAATATTTACCATATACAATTGAGTTAGGACGAAGTTGGGTTCAACCTATGTTTCAACCAAGCGTTGATCCACGAAAAGGATTATTTGCTTTAGATAATATTTGGGACGGTTTGGGCGCTTTGGTGCGTTTTTATCCTGAGAAAAAATACTTCTTCGGAAAAGTAACCATGTATCCAAACTATAACACCGATTGCCGAGATTTCTTGTTACATTTCATGCACCACTATTTTCCAGATACCGAAAATTTAATGAAGCCATTTCATCCCTTGGTTCAGAATTACGATAAAGCTTATGTAGAAAGTCAGTTGCAAGATTTGGATTTTAAAGATGGTTTCAAAGTCCTTAACGGACACATTCGCGAAAAAGGGGAGTTTATTCCGCCTTTGGTAAATATCTATATGAATTTATCTCCAACAATGAAAACCTTTGGAACGGCTGTAAATCCTGATTTCGGTAACGTTGAAGAAACAGGAATTTTAGTGACAATTGCGGATATTTTTCCGGATAAAAAAGAGCGTCACGTAGATTTTTAAGGAGAGTATTTGTTTCTTTTCGAAGAAATACTTTTTCTAGTTCAGTATTTTCAGTTTCTTTTGGGCGTTCCTCTGACGAAAATTCGTCGTTCCTCCTCATTTTGTCAGAGTCGGGCTTTCCGCTATATCTCCTAAAAGGTTGAAAAAAACCTTCGTCGGAGGATGTCGCTACTATCCCTAACGCAAGATATATATTTCAACTAAATACATGATAAAAATTTGAAAACATCAATATTTGACTGCTAAATAATCTTTTTGAAAACATTACAATCCCTTGCTTAGTAAAAGCAAAAGTTGGTCGAGTAATTCCTACTTTCTTTTAAGATTTAATAGTTGTTCTCAATAAACTCAATTCCTCTAGCTCAATTTAAAAATGAAATGAATATAATGGAACCAATTAACTGGACAGCTATTTGTCAAAATTAAGGTATTTCATGATACCATAAGGTGGGTTTTATAAAAATCATTTGGGGCGATTTGACTTAATGATTCATGCCTTCTTTCATTGTTGTAAAAATCAATA
>CAMDGP010000142.1 GCA_945897765.1 Chitinophaga pinensis | reverse complement strand
AACGATCAAAACGTTATGTCATTTTCAAAATTGAAACCCGAAGCAGTTTACCAGTTTCCCCCTTCGGAGGGGGATTAAGAGGGAGGATCTTTCAAAATTCTTGTTCAAAATTCCTCCCCCTGCCCCCTCCAAAGGGGGAATTTCAATCTCACTTCGAGGGATGTTTATTGGTGGATTGTTTTTAGCAAACTTTACTTTAAAAAATAAATAATTCTTATTCAAAAATCCTCCCCTGCCCCCTCCAAAGGGGGAATTTCAATCTCACTTCGAGGGATGTTTATTGGTGGATTGTTTTTTAGCAAACGATCAAAACGTTATGTCATTTTCAAAATTGAAACCCGAAGCAGTTTACCAGTTTCCCCCTTCGGAGGGGGATTAAGGGGGAGGACCTTTCAAAATCGCAAGCAAAATTATTTTTCTACTGAAACTTACAACTCGTTGCGAACAATTTAAAGTTCCTTCGACTAAACGATTGATTTATAAAGCCAGAATGTTTACTGTTCAGTTTTGAATTCTTATTGAACTAATTTGACTTTTTACTTATTTAATTGGCGCTCCAATTTTTTCACCTAACATCTGCGTGAAACGAGCACCGAAAAAAACAATTTGAGCTGAGTAATTAACCCAAGCAAGGAATATAAATAGCGAGCCAACAATACCTAAATTTCCTAACGAGAAATAATTTTGCAAATAGTATTTTATCAATAATTGACTAAAAAACAATAAGATAGAAGTTACAATTGCACCTCTTATAGCCAAACGAAACTCGACTTTCCCATCGTGAATATACTTGAAAATCAAGGTGAAAATTATAGCGTTAGATAAAATTGAAATAACATATTGAATCAATTTGAATGAAAAATCAACCAAGAAATTATTCGCATTTAAGTAGTTTTCAAGACCTGAAAACACGAAAATTTGAACAAAATAAAACAAGATAACCACCAACGCAAACAAAGCAAGTAAACCCAAAGAAAGGAAGCGAAAACCAATGAAATCGAGTATCACATTTTCCTGTTTAATTTTAGATCGATTAATCTTAAAAAAATCATTGATACTACGCTTTAATGAAACTAAAAATGCAGAACAAGTATAAATTACAAGCGTAATACTTAAGATTTCCATCCAAATACTTGGCTTATCAAAATCTACCCCATTCAGCATACTCATAATTCCCGATGAATCCTCAATTCCGATTTGATTTTTGAATAAGTCACTGATGATGCTTTCCATCGTTTTCGAACCGAAAATTCGTCCAAAAATAGAGGTCGTTAGATAAACAATAGGAACAAAAGCAAACAAAGTATAATACGCCAAAGCAGCACCGTGAAAAAAAGCACCCTCTTTAATAAAAACGATTAAGGACTTGTAAAACAAAATAAAAAACCAATACCAAGGCTCTTTGATTGTTTCCTCAGAATTTAGCTCTTTTGATTCCAATTGATGTGATTCCATTTAATTTTGTTAATCCATATAAAACAATGCTTTCGCCGTTAGAATTTAAGAAATAATTCAGGTAGAAACCTCCAGCAAAAACAGCACGTTGAAAGGTAAGATTAATTATTCCATCTTCGGTAATTTCGTATTCATCTGGTCGAAAATTAATCTTTTCACCGTTTACTTCTATACTATTTATAGGTCCTAAAAGTCGGGCTAAATTCACTTTTGAACAGTCATAATAAACTTGCTCCGCTTTTTTCTTCTTAGACAATTTTCCATTTTGAAGAAAACAAACCGAATCGCATAAGCCCAAAACATCTTGTCCATCGTGCGATACTAACAATATTGCCATTTCCTCCGTTTCTCGAATTTGAAGCAAATGGTGACCTAACTTTTGACGAAGAACGCTATCTAAATGACCAAAAGGTTCATCTAGTACTAGCAAACGTGGTCTTTTTGCGACAGCTCGAGCAATTGCTAATCGTTGTTGTTCGCCACCAGAAATCAAATGAGCTTTTAACGTCGCAATTTTCTGCAATTCAAACAAACGCAATAAATTTTTGACCCGTTTATCTCTTTCTAGAATGGGTAAACTCAACACTGCTTCTCGGATATTTTCTTCAACTGTGTGATAAATATCCAATTTAAAATCTTGATTTACAATCGCAATATCTTTAAAACCCGGAATCAATAACGTTGAAGCATTGGGTAATTTCTTTGCATCTAAGGTCAAAGTACCTTTATCTGGTGCAATAATTCCCGCAATAATCTTTAACAAAGATGATTTTCCAGCGCCACTTTTTCCAACAATTCCAACAATTTCACCTTTTGCGATTTCGAAATTAATTGTTTTTAAAATTGGTCGATTAAAGCTTAATTCAATTCCTTTTAATTGAAGCATTTTAAATTAACTCTTTTGGAAATTCTTTAGAAGCAATATAGATTCCTGGAATAGGATTAGCATGCGGTTCATTGTCTTTTAAGTAAATAGAAACAAGAATTTCATCACTTAATTTTTCAATACTCAAGGTATCAACCATACTTTCAGAAGCACCCACAAAAACAACAGGCGCATCGTTTGAAGTAATTATTACCAAGCGCATATTTGGAACTTCTACTGAAAAATAATCTCCATTTCCGTTTTCTCCTTCTAATTTATAGACTGAATTACTTGACTCCTCGGTAGAAACAACATCGCTTGAAATACTTAATTCATCCTCCCAATCAAACTCTTTGTTGTCTTCAGAAGGGTTTCCGTTATGAAATTCATCAGCAAATTCTTGCGAATACAATTCATTAATTAAATAGACGTGAATAGTACATTTCATAAACTCAAATTATTTTTCCAAGTCATTTTCCTTGAAAGATGAAGGCAATAAATCCGGGACAATTTTAAGAATCAAAGGTAACAAAAGTGCGCCACCCGGAAGTAAAAAGATGGCCATTGAAGGCATTGATTTTAGAATATCCATAAATTGAGTTTTGACTTGTTCCTTTTCTTCTTTGCTCAATTCGTGTTTTGTCGATTTTTGAATCAAAGCAATCAAATCCTTACTTTCCTTTAATTCGTTGACTAATTTTTCCTTATTTCTGCCTAATATTCGGAGCCATCTACTTGAAAAGTTAGAATAACCATAATGTGTTTTGGAATTGGCACTAATTAAAGATACAACTTCTTCATTTTCCAACAGAAAAGAAACAACTAGTTCTATTGAATCCTCCATTTCCCCAGAAGAAAGTCCAATTAATTTTCCTATTTCAACTAATTTTTGTTCTTCCTTTTCAGAAGTTTGGTGTGTTCCTTTAGTTATAAATACGCTTAACTCAAAAGTGATTCTTGCAAGCAATGAATGCTCAAAAAGTGCATTTTCTAATTCTTCATTTGAAATACCATGAACAATAAAACCTTCAATTTTTTCTCGTTCAAACTTTGGTAAATTCGCAGAAGACAAAAAGCGCCAAAGCATACGTTGTTCTTTTTCTTCGACTTGCTCATCCACATAAGCGGCGTAAACAATTCCGCAAAGCACGAAGTTGGCGTATTTGGTGTAGTTTTTATAAAAAGTAGCTTCTTGATTTTTAAGAAATTCACAAAACAGAATTACATCCAAGAAAACAAAGCAATTTGAAAGGTGATTCAACCAATAATTTGTTCCGAAAATGGGCGATTTCACCTTAACTCGTTCTTCTAAAATATACTCAATTCGCGATTCTAATTTCTTATCCCTGAAGATGGTAAACCAGTTTTCGATACCACTTGCAATTGGTGCTTCTGCATAAAACTTTCCAAGTAATATCAAAAAATCATCAGAATTGTAAGCTTCTTTTGAATGTTGTTTGTAGCAAAAAAGTAACGTTTCAAAGATGAGTAATTTTAATTTTTCATCCTTCGTGTAATGATTTTTTTCTAAGTGATTTGAATATATAAGTGCACTTGGAATTCCATAAACTAAACCTGTTTTATTGGATAAAAAATGCAACAAATCGATTTCATCTTCTTCTATTTCAAGATTAAGTGAAATAACATTTGATTCCAATAAAAGAAAATATTTCTTTACCCAGTTTTTTGCTCCCGGAGAAAGTTTCAGCGAATTACTTGATGGCATATCTAACGGCTATACCTGCACCCCAACCAAATCCAAGTGAATTGATTATTCTAAGGTTTGGACCAGTATCAAGCGCAACATTTAAAGGTAAATCTTCAAAAGTATATTCAATCCCAACGATTCCATTTATGCCTAAAATCATATTACTTGTTCTTTGGTTGTTGAATGGATTTTTATAGGAATAGAAACCAACATTAGCTCCTCCACCGGCATACCAATTCAATCCGTCTTCCAATGAAAAGTTCAGTTCATACAAACCCTGCAGCCAAAGGGTATTTGAACCTCCACCAATACTTCCTTCAATAGCTGTTTTTGAATTTAAAAAGTGTTTTCCATTTAATGACCCAAAGCCAGGATACCCTCCTTTAATTCCAACTGCTGTTTTGTAATTTTGAGCATATGAAAAAAATGTTGAGGCAATAATCACAAGTAATATTAAACAGTTTTTCATTATTTGTTTTTTACAAAATTACAACTTACCAGCCACTGTTACCGCTAATTTTTTCACAAAAAACACACCTCCGTTTGTTGAAAAGGCTTCAAAAACCAGAACGTAAACTCCAATACTTGCTTTTGTTTGTGAATCGTTCGTTCCATCCCACGTAAAAGAACCTGATGTTGCCAATAATTCATTAGAGAATAAATTTCGAATCAATCGCCCTCTGTCGTCGTAAATTGTGATTTTCCCCAAAAGTCCCGGCTCACTCATTTGGTAATTTATCTGTAAAACATCCTCAAATCCATCACTGTCAGGCGAAATCACTTCACTCGTTAAGTTTATTTTTCCATTACTAAGTGCTGGCAAAAACTGCGAATTTTTTCTTCCCGGTGTTGCAAAACCAATAGATTCAGCCGCTGAATGCCAATTAAATTCGCTTGAGGATGCACCATTTGGGTCAATTCGCTCCAAGGAAACACCATCTGTATCGTCCAATAAATCAAAATGCCATTCATCTAAATAACTTACTTTGTCAATTACTTCTTGATTGTAAATTAAATAAATAGTTCCTGAATCGTTGTTGTAGCTTGGTAATTCAGCATAAACATAAGTTCCAATTGCTGCAAAAGGATAGTTTACCTTGACGAAATTGGAATCTTTTCCTACAATAACATATTCATTTGGACTCAAAAGATAATTGTCGTAGATAGTTTTGAAATTAGCAATCGTGTCGTCATCAAAATTTGCTAATTGCCAATCCTTTAAATTCAAAACTTTAGAAGAATTATTGTACAACTCAATCCAATCTTGTCCTCCATTTTTGGGATTCTGTAAAATTTCATTGATGATAAGATCGCCTTTTTGTGGTGACTCTGGCAAAACGAAATCACCTATAAAATTAGATTGATTTAAAGAGCAGTCAGAAATATTTTCAAGCGTAAGGTTATAAATCTGTGACCCGACTAAAACTTCATTGAATTGAACGGTCATAACTTTAGGAAAAGTTGTTTGAACGAAGCGATTTTGAATTGTCAAGGTTGGTGAAAAACTAAGAGCAGCGTTAACCAAAGAACTAGAATCCATTCCTTCGCTAAAATGAATTTCTAAGAAATTTGGAGCTAAAGCAAGAAGTAAATCGACATTTGGTATAGCTGTATCTGGTGTTAAATCGTTTACTGAATTAACAAAACCAGGAGTTCCACCAGTTATTGAATTAGATGCAATCCAATTTTCATTATCCGAGCAAGGAGCATTTGGGTTGATTAACTCCAAGGTAAATCCGCCATCATTCTTCACCTCATCTTTGTACCAATTATCGGTAAAAGTCAATTTATCCAAGATTAAACCGAAATTATCTTTCAAGACTACGTCATCACCAGCGTTATTTAAACTTGGAAAAGAAGTTGTTGGTATTGCGGTTGTAGTTGTAAACAAAGGAACATTAGCTGTTGCCGTTAGCACTTTGTATTCAC
>CAMDGP010000141.1 GCA_945897765.1 Chitinophaga pinensis | reverse complement strand
GTTGCTTCTAAATCAGCAATTTCAGCATCCAATCCGTTGACTTTTTCATAGAACGCGGACATCGCATATTCAACTGCACGAGAGAAATACATTTTAGTGTAATTATTTCCATTTTCGTTCAAGTATACTAACATATTGTGCGATTTCTCTTGTAAATCAATATCCATTCGTATTACATAAACTACATAAGCAAACATAACTCTCAATTCCTCGTAGCCTTTTAAAGTTCCGTTTTTCAATACTTTTTCAAAGAATGGGTAATCCTGAGCTTCTCCTTTTTGACTATATATTTCAGCAATTGTAACGTTTGTATTTTTATTATTTTCTTTCTCCATATTTCTCGCAAATGCTAAAGCTTCATCTGGATTTACTATCATAAGTGCTTGCAAAGCTGAAGAAATTACCAAAAATGATTTTTCTCTTGCTAAAACTTCTTTTAAGAAAACTGTTGCTTCTTCTTTATTTAAAGAGCTTAAGCTATTTACAGCTATTGAACGCGTTTGAGATTTAATGTCATTTTGAGCAATTTCTTTTATTTTCAACAAAAACTTCTCCTCTAATTTTTCATTTACTTTCGCATAATTCTCAACTGCTGCCTGACGAATTCCCCAGAAAGGATCATTCATTGCGTCGTACATTAATTTGCTAACCTCAGTGCTTTTAACACGCATTGTTCTGTTTAAAGCTGTTAATCTAGCTAAATAGCGTGTTGAATTATAATATTGATGTACAAATTGGCTTGCAGGTTTGTCTTCATAAAACTTACCTAAAAGTACTTGATTTTCATCAAACAAAACATTTTTCAACTCACCAGAATAACTAAAAGTAAATGATTGGTCGATACTATCAATAACTACTTTTTCAGATCTTTTGCCATTAGAATCCCAAATAGCAAATGTCACAGGTAACTTATAAATTGGAAAATCTTCAGTCGTTTGTTTTTGTTTTGTCGAAATAGTAACTGTTTTAGTTTCAGTATTAATTGATTGAGTTGTAAAAACTATTGGATGCCCTTTGCTTAAAAACCATTGATCAAAAAACCAGTTTAAATCTTCTCCACTTACTTCTTCAAAAGCCATTCGTAAATTATGAACTTCAGCTGCTTTATACTTGTTTGTTGTTAGATAGTTATTTAAGCCTTTGAAAAATGCTTCATCACCCAAGTAATTTCTCAACATGTGTAAAATACGACCTCCTTTATTATAGGAGTGACCATCAAACATATCTTCTTTATCAGAATGCTCAAACCAAATTAAATTATGATAACCTTGCTGCATACCGTTATTGAAATAACCACTTGCTTCTTTTTCTGCTTGATAATCAGCTTCGTCGATACCATATCTATTCTCATCCCATAAATACTGAGAATAATTTGCAAAAGATTCATTCAATGGTAGGTTAGCCCATGATTCGCAAGTTACCAAATCTCCAAACCAATGATGAAACAATTCATGTGCAATTGTTGATTGATCATTATCATCAATTAATTCGCCATCAGTTTTATAAACATAATCACCAAAAATTACAGCTCCCGTGTTTTCCATTGCTCCAGAAACGTAATCTCTAACAACAATTTGACTGTATTTATCCCAAGGGAATTCAACTCCTAATTTTTGAGAGAAAAACTTAATCATGGCTGGCGTTTCACCAAAAATAGCTTTTGCATTACCTTCAAATTCTGGTTCAACATAATAATTTACATCCATTTTTGTTCCATCAGGACGAGTATAAACATCTTTTACAACTTTAAACTCACCAACTGCCATCATAAATAAATAGGTTGAATGTGGTAAATCTTGTTTCCAATGATCGGTTCTTGTTCCATTTGTATTTTTTACTGAAGCAATCATTTTTCCGTTAGAAAGGGTCAAGAATTTATCTTCAACTGTAATCAACATTTCTTGTGTTGATTTTGCATTTGGTGCATCTACAGTTGGAAACCAAACTGAATTTGCTTCAGTTTCTCCTTGTGTCCAAATTTGTGGCATTTTACCTTTTACTTCTCCTTTTGGATTAATGAAATACAACCCTTTATCTGAAGTAATCGCAGCACTTCCGCTAGTTGTACGTTCGTCCGGTTTAGAAACGTAATCTATTACAACTGTGAATTTCTCATCACGAGAATATACTTTATCTAATTTAATTCTCAATTTCAAAGAATCAATGTAAGTATATGTTAGAGTTTTACCATTCAACACTACTTTATTTATATCCATTCCTTTAGCATCCAAAATCAAGCTATCTGAAGCATAAAAATGTTGTTTTGCACTAATTGTTGCTTTACCATTCATTCTTGATTTTTTCCAATCAAAATTTACCTCCAATTTCGTGTGAATCAAGTCTGTTAAAAGTGTTCTTGAAGGGTTATAAATACCTCTTACTTTCGGTTCTTCTCCATAATAGTCACCTTCTTCAGCATAAGGTTCATTTTCATCACCTATATATTCTTCTCCCTCGTAATTTTCTTCACCAATATATTCCCCTTCGATAGGAAACTCTTCAGCCACTGTTTTATCAGATTTACAGCTTAACAAGACAAGCACAAAAAATAGTGCGTACACGATTTTATTCATTTTTCAGTATTTTACACAAAACTGCTGAAATTATTTCATTTAGCAAGTTAATTTGACCAAAAAGTAGAATTGATATTTAGAAAGGTTTCGTTAGTTTTGCCGAAAATTAATCGAATGACAGACTTCAAATCCTACGACTTTAACGGTAAAAAAGTATTAATCCGTGTGGACTTTAATGTTCCCTTAGATAAAGAAACGCTTGCAATTACAGACGATAAACGAATTCGTGCAGCTCTTCCAACAATGCTTCATATCCTACAAGGTGGAGGAAGTCTAATTGTAATGTCGCATTTAGGCAGACCAAAAGAAGGACCAGAGGATAAATTTTCTTTACGTCATATTAGTGCGCGAATTGCAGAATTGGTTGGAACAAATGTGCTTTTTGCTAACGATTGTATTGGTGAGGAAGCAATTGAAAAAAGTAAATACTTAAAAGCTGGCGAAATTTTAGTTTTAGAAAACGTTAGATTCTATAAAGAAGAAACGAAAGGCGATATGGAATTTGCTGGTAAGTTAGCTGCTTTAGGTGATTGTTATGTTAATGATGCTTTTGGAACAGCTCACCGTGCACATGCAAGTACAACCCAAATTGCAACCTTTTTTCCAAATGATAAAATGGCTGGTTTTTTAATGGATGCAGAAATTGAAAGTGCGCGTAAAGTAATGGAAAAAACTGAAAGACCTTTTACAGCAATCGTTGGTGGTGCAAAAGTTTCAGATAAAGTTTTAATCGTTGAAAATTTATTAAACGTTGCCGATAATATCATCATTGGCGGTGGAATGGCTTATACATTTTTCAAGGCACAGGGCGGAGAAATCGGAAATTCTTTATGTGAAGAAGAAAGATTTGAAACGTGTCTTGAAATATTAGAAAAGGCTAAAGTAAAAGGTGTAAATATTTATCTACCTGTTGATTCTACAATTGCAGATAAATTTGCTCCTGATGCAACCACTGAAAATGCAGAAAGTAATACAATTCCATCAGGTTGGATGGGCTTAGATATTGGAACAGAAGCGGCTTCAATTTTTAAAGAAGTGGTAATGAATAGCAAAACAATTCTTTGGAATGGACCAATGGGGGTTTTTGAAATGGAAGCATTTGCTAACGGTACTCGCACAATTGCAGAAGCAGTTGCCAAAGCTACAAAAGCTGGAGCTTATAGTTTAATTGGTGGTGGTGACAGTGCTGCGGCAGTTCAAAAATTTGGTTTCGCAGATGCTGTAAGTCATGTCAGTACTGGTGGTGGTGCTCTTTTGGAATATTTTGAAGGAAAAGAACTTCCTGGAATTAAAGCGATTTTTGATTAAAAAGTAATTAAGATTACAAATTGCAAATTACAAATTAAATCCAATCCGCAATTCTTTAATTCGCAATCATTCAGTTATCTCAACAAATTCACGTGTCCTAAGCTCTGGAAAATGCGGTAATCATCCCAAGAAAATGTCAATTTCCATACGTAAGTTCCATCTTGACACTGCTTATTTCTATACGTTCCGTCCCAACCTTGGTAGATATTGTTTGTTTCAAAAATCAATTCTCCCCAACGGTCAAAAATTTGCATCGTGTACTTTTTTACGTCCTCAGGGCTAGAAAACACCACATTCCAAACATCATTTACACCATCGCCATCTGGAATAAAAGTATTTGGCACATAGTAAAATGGATCATTGTCGAAGATGATTTGCTGGTAAGCCGTATCTGGACAATTATCACTCGAAATCGCTATTAGTGTAATCAAAAACGTATCCGAAAGATTGGCTGAATACGTGTAATTCCCAGGCTCAAAATAGTAATGATTCACTGGGTTGTCGCCCATATTCCAAATGTAAAACTCAGCTCCAACACTCTGATTGGTGATGTTCGTTTGGTCGTTTCCAGCAAATAAATACGTTGGATCCGCTAAAATCCCTGCTGTCGGAGACTGATAAATGGTAATGAAATTGTCATACGTCGCAAAGTTCGTACAACCGTTGATGTCTGTCGCTGTCAAGGTTACATCATAAATCCCACCGTCTTGGTAAACATTTACAACGCTGTCGCACGAAGTGTAAATGCTTCCATCTCCAAATTGCCATTGACACGCGTTATTTGTTTCAGAAGTATTCGTAAATATTACCTGCAACGGACTACAACCCACGATAATATCAGCATCAAAAGAAACTCCTAAAAGTGGCGGTTCGTCCAATACGCACAAGGTGTCAAAACTACAGCCGTTTGCATCGGTCACCGTCAATTGATAGTTTCCTTTTGGAATAGAATCGTTGGTTTGGTTGGTGTCACCATTGCTCCAAACAAAGGTGTAAGGCGCTGTGCCTCCTGTTGGATTAGCAATCAATTGACCGTTGCTGTAACCAAAACATTGTGGTTGAATGGCAGTGTAAGTTGCAAATAAGGGTGCGACTGGTTGGGTAATACTTACATTTTCTGTATACACACAATTATTAGTGTCCGTAACGGTTAAGTTGTAAGTTCCAATTGGCAATGAATCAATGTAAAGACTCACTGAATCGTTGGTGTTCCATAAGAAAGTGTAAGGTGAAGTTCCGCCAGAAATCGTTGCGGTGATGTGTCCTGTCGAATCGCCGAAGCACAATACATTTTGCACAACATACTGAATATCTATCGATGCTTGTGGTTGTGTTAGAGTAATTTCAATCGAATCAACACAGTTTAGGCTGTCTCTAACGATGACTTCATACGTTCCTGATAGAATATTTATTAAATCCTCTGTGAATGCAAATCCATTGTTCCAATTGTAAGTGTACCCTGATACTGTGCTCGGTGTTCCACCAGTTACTTCGACATCAATTGCTCCTGTTGATGCGCCGTGACACAAAATATCCAAGTGTGTTTCTGTCAACGCAATTGGTGCTTGTGGTTGAGTAATCGTAGTGGAAATACTGTCGGTACAATTGTGTTGATCAACAACAATTACTTCATACGTTCCGATTGGCAAACCGCTGATATCTTCTGTGATTTGATTGTTGCTCCACGAATAGTTGTAAGGTGTTGTTCCGCCTGAAACGGTTAGGTTTATCGAAGCTGTACTTGCTCCAAAACAAGCAACGTTTACTTGTGTGAGCGTTAGTGTTAAAAGTGGTGGTTCAATCACTGTGAAGCTAAAAATGGCTTGGCAATTGTTAGAATCCAACACTTCAACGCTGTAATTTCCAGCAATTAAGGAATCAATGTCTTGGGTGGTGTCGCCTGTGTTCCAAAGGTAAGTGTAAGGAGAAATTCCTCCATTTATTGTAAGGTCAATCGCTCCATTATTTTCTCCAAAACAGTTGACATTGGTGATTACATTTGTTGCTGCTAGTTGTGTTGGTGAAACGATTGTCGTGCTAATCGCTGCCATACAATTATTGTCGTCTTTTACGGTTAAAAAGTAAGTGCCATTTGGCAGTAAGCTAATATCCTC
>CAMDGP010000140.1 GCA_945897765.1 Chitinophaga pinensis | reverse complement strand
ATCGTTCCACTTTCAGCAATTAACGAATCTTTGGAAGCACAATTAGTTAGAGTGGATAACGTCACTTTCGTTCAAACCGGCAATTTTGCAACAGGAACTTCTGGAGGAACAACAGTTCAGGTAACTGATGGGATAAACACATTTGATGTAAGAGTTAATTTTTCTACAAATATTGATAATACTCCTATTCCAACTGGTCCTCAAACAATCATTGCTTTAGTTAGTCAATTCAACACAAACTATCAGTTGGTTCCTAGAAACTTAAATGATATTTTCGCTTACGTTGCTCCAGCAAAGGAAATCAATGTAAAAATGAATGGAACAACTGTTTTCAATAACGGAACTTATGTAGTTGGAAATACAGCTTCTACATCAATTACCATTGAAAATGCTGGAATTCAAGTATTGACAGTTTCGGGAACTACATTAACTGGAACAAATGCTGCTGACTTCTCAACGACACTTTCAACAAGTACAATTCTTGCAACAGGAAATCAAACGTTCACACTTTCTTTTACTCCACAAGGTACAGGTTCAAGATCAGCTATTTTAACAATTGCAAATGATGATTCAGATGAAAATCCGTATATCATAAACCTTTCAGCTGTTGGAACAGATAATTTAGCAACTCAACCAACTGCTAACCCAACAAACTTAACTTTCCCTTTAGTGAAAGCTTATACTGTTGGTGGTCAATACGCAGCAGGAACAGGTGCTGAAAAATACATCGTTCTTTGGAAAAATGGTTCAGCAATTACTGGCGTTCCAGTTGATGGAACTAATTATAAAAGAGGTGACGTTGTAGGTGATGCAAGAGTTGCTTATGTTGGAAATGGAACAGGATTCACTCCAAGAGGTGTTGTTGCAAATCAAAATTATCATTTTGCTGTTTATGCTTTCAACGGAACAGCAGGTTTTGAAAATTATTTGACAACTTCGCCAGCAACTGGAAATGTAACAAGCACAGGATTGAATATTGGAAACTACTACAACGGAATCAATTCAACAAGTCCGAACTTTGTTACTGCATTATCAGCGAAAATCAACCCACATACATTTGTTTCATATTTCAATTACAAAACAACGGTAATGAATCAATTTGAAGTAAGAGATACAACCAACGGACAATCGTATGTTACTTGTGCATATTCAGGTGAGCGTAAAGTATTTAATGATCCATTTGATTGGACAGCAACAGGATATTCGAGAGAACATTCTTATGCTCATTCTTGGATGCCTACTTTCCCAGCTGATAATCCAGAGAAAAACGAATATTCAGATCAACACAATTTATATCCAACAAACCTTCAAAATGCAAATACCCCAAGAAGTAATTTACCTTTAGATGTGATTACAGGAAATGTTGTATTCTCTTATTTAGAATGTAAAGTTGGTTACAATAGTTCTAACCAAATGGTTTTTGAACCACGTTCAAGTCAAAAAGGAAATGCTGCACGTGCAATTATGTATATGGCAACATGTTACAACGGAATTTCAGGAAATAACTGGCAAATCCCATCAAACCAATCGCAAGACATTTTGAAACAATGGCATGAAGCTGATGCACCAGATAATTATGAAATCGCTCGCCAAGAGTTCGTTTTCTCAACTCAAGCAAATAGAAATCCATACATCGATTCAGCTGATTTTGCTTGTCACGTGAATTTTTCAAATATGACATACGATGCATGTTCAGTTGGATTACCAGAATTATTGAAAAGTAATTTTTCAGTATTCCCAGTGCCTTCAAACAACAAAGTTTATGCGCAAGTTAATGGTTTGAATATTACAGCTTACACAGTAACTGACATGACTGGTCGTGTGGTTGCTGAAAAATCAAAAGTTGAGTTACCAGTTTTAGAATTAAATGCTGCTGATTTCAAATCAGGTGTTTATATCTTAAATGTGAATACTATTCACGGCGAAGTTCAACAACAATTTATTATCGAGTGATTTTAAGAAAATTAATATTTCTTTTTGCAGGAGCAGGCCTTTGGGCTTGCTCTTCGCATTTGGTGGTAAACGGTAATTCAAACAAAGAAGCCGTTAGCCAAACAATAATTGCAGATTCTTCACTCGAATCTATGATCAAGCCTTACAAGGATTCTTTGGACAAACGAATGAATGAGGTAATTGCTTTTTCAGAGGAAGATTTTATTGTTAAACGACCTGCATCCAATTTAATGAATTGGGTTGCAAATGCTTTATTTGTGAACCAAACGAAAACTGTACGGCTTTCTCAACCTGCTGTATGTTTGTTAAACACGGGCGGAATTCGCTCAAGTATCGGCAAAGGAAATGTGACTTTAGGAGATTTGTATAAAGTAATGCCGTTTGATAATACGATTGTTTGGGTCGAATTACCAATTGAAGTCTTACCAGAGATTGAAGCCTATTTGAATAAATCTGGAGGAGAACCCATGGCTAATTTATCATTAATTGAAGGAAGGTTATCGATTACAAGCAGTCCTGAAAATCCAAGCCACTTTTGGGTAATTACTTCCGATTATTTACTAAATGGAGGTGATAAAATGACTTTTTTCACAAAACGTACGAATGTGAACGAAACGGGAAAATTGTTAAGAAATGTACTAATTGAGGAAGCGAGAAATCAAGGAAAACTGAGAACTGAGAACTGAACCGCTGCTTTGGACAAAAAGTAAAATTTATTTTCTTGCCTTTAAAAAACTCACTTTCACCCCAAAATCAAAGCCAAAAAATGAATTGAAATTATTGGTGTACAAACCTTTTGTTTGGTTGATAAGCGCTTCGCCTTGTGGAGAATATTGAAAAGGGCAATACTCCAAACCAAAAGTAGGACTTAGGGAAATGTGTTCGTTTAATATGAATTGATAGGAAAGTTGCGGACGAATGGATAAGCCAATTCCAAAAGCGTGAATGGGAGTTTCATCGTTGGTGACAGCTTCCGAATTGTTTTGACGAAACATGCCATAATTTGGTAAGCCCAATATTAGTTGACCTAAAAAACGATTGGTTATTTTGGTACTTGTGAAAAAACGAGGCGTCAAAGTATGCAATTGCATATCGTTTATAAACCCATCATTTTCTGCGTAACTGTCAAAATAGGAATAACCCAATTCAAAACCGTACTGTACTTTAGGATGCTTTTTGGTCGGAAAAGAGTAGCCAATTTTAGCACCTATTCCATTTCTGAAAAGTGGTTGTTTTGACGTTAAAAATGGTCGCGCTGAATTGTACACACGAACTGCTTTGTCAAATTGCGAGTTGACACAAAAACTATAATTCAATTCAACGGAAAGTGCTTGTGACTCAACTTGGAAATGTAAAACGAGAATCAGTAAAACGAGAAACTTTTTCATTTCAAGTTGAGAATTAAATCGTTCACTGCTTTGTATGCCGATTCCACAGCACCATGCACCGTTTGATGATGTCCGTTGATGTTCATCGCTTCGCCAGCAAAAAAGAGTTTATTGTCTATGGGTTGCGTTGCGATTTTTCGAGCATCACCCATGTTGACTGAACTGAAACCATAAGCGCCTTTGATATAAGGTTCTTTCGTCCAATCGAAAACGACACCATTCAAGAAATTTAAACTCGCTTGATTGTTGTACATTAGGTCCAATTCAGCAAGTAAAGCTTGAATAATGGCTGCATCGCTTCCTAAACCAGAAAGATATGCTGCTTGTTCGCCCATAATAAATGCCAACAACACATTATCGTTGGTCGTTTTTCCAACGGTATCATCTGCATAAGCTGCACAAATGCTTCCTCCCAAAACAAAATCTTCATAGAATTTAGTGGAGAATCTCAAGAACACTTTCATTCCAGGGCCCATTCCGATTTTCTGAAAAGCTTCCGTTTTAGCTGTTGGAAGTGCGGGAGAAAAGGAAATTTCATTTAGTTTTAAAATACTAATGGGAACCGTCACGATGACTTTATCAGCTTCTAAAATGGTGCCTGATTTTAATTTCACTTGCAATTTATCGACAGTGTAATCAATTCCATCTATCGGAGCATTCAACTGAATTTTCGGCAGAATGGGTTGAGCAATGTTTTGGTCGATAAAATGAAAATAGGTATCTTTAAATTTGAAATCGTCTTCGCCAGCTACCCAATTTTCTTCATCTTTGTGATTCCAATAAGCTGAAAGTTGTGAAGCATCCGCACCTTGGTCGCCCGCTAACGATTCAACGATAAATTTATATTCTGAACCGAATCCTTGTTGAAGGGCATAATCTTCGAACGAAATATCGGGAAGACCTTCTTTGTCGAAAATTTCGATGTCTTTCGGAAGTGTTTTCACCAATTGATTTTGAAACCAATACGTATTTTCGGAAGTATCGTTCGTGATTTTAGTTTTGCTTTTTTTGACCAAATCCGCGAGAATACTGTTGTTTCCATGCAACCATTGTGCGCCCGTGTCAACCGTGTAATCTGATAATCCTTCAAATTTACCCATTCGTCCACCGTATATATTTCGGGCTTCCAAAATCTGGAAATCAATTCCCAGCGATTGCAACAAATAGCCAGCATACAATCCGGCAGCACCGGCACCAATAATGAGTACTTTTCCTTTGTAATTGGGGTTTTCAAACAAGGTATTTTTGGAACACGCCACCAAACTTGGACCGATGATCCAACCCATTGCTGCTAGTGAACTTAGTTTTAGAAATTTGCTTCTATCCATTCTTTAAATTAAGAAATTTTTTACTCTAAAGATTACTTTACTTATAAATGACTTTCATTATCCATCACTTCATTTAAAATTCTTATCACTTCTAATTTATTCTTTTTAAGATTACCTTTTTTAAATAGTAGATTTGAATAACAATAATGTTAAAATGAAAATTAATTTCTTGAATCTATACATAATAAGTTTGATTGAAATCACCTCGTTTAAACCCATTTTGGGTTTTCGTTCATCTCAAATTTAGTTAATTATATTCGAAAAATGAGCTTGAATTTTTAGTTTATGAGAACTACCATTTAAATTTTAAATCAAAATCAGTCTTAATAATTAATGTTTCACATACCACTAATTATAATTAAGTCAATATCTTTGGGAAGTAAAAAACAGTTTTGCGATTAGGCCTAAAGTCTACATATATCAAAGTCTTCATGTCTTAATATCCTAACGTCCTAACGTCCCAAAAAAATGAAACGCAGAAAATTCTTAAAAAACTTAGCTCTCGGAACTGGTGGAATGTTAATTTCAAATTCTGTACTTTCTGCAACCCTTTCTAGTTCATCAAAAAGTAAGAGAATTGTTATTCTTCACACCAACGATACACATTCCAATATCGAGCCTTTTCCAGCTAATCATCCGAAATTTCCAGGAATGGGCGGTGTTGCAAAACGCTATTCTTTGATACAGAAAATCAGAAGTGAAAATGAGCACGTTTTGTTGCTCGATTCAGGTGATATTTTTCAAGGAACTCCTTATTTCAATACGTTTAATGGAGAATTAGAAATGAAACTGATGTCGAAAATGGGATACGACGCTGCAACTATGGGGAATCACGATTTTGATATTGGATTAGATGGTTTTTTGAATGCCAAAAAGCACGCTAATTTCCCTTTTGTTTGCTCAAATTATAACTTCTCAAAAACAGTTTTAGTGAATGAAACAGAGTTGTATCATATTTTCAAAAAAGGAGGAATAAAAATTGGTGTTTTTGGAATAGGAGTGGAGTTAAATGGTCTGGTGCCAAAAGATAAATTTGGTGGAACGGTTTACAACGACCCACTTGAAACAGCAAATTCTATGGCCCAATTACTCACCGATTTAGGTTGTAAATTGATTATTTGCTTATCTCATTTAGGATATGATTATGAAGACAAAACAAGAATATCGGATTTGGTTCTAGCCAAAAATACAGCAAACATTCACCTGATTTTAGGTGGTCATACCCACACATTCTTAGAGAAGCCTACCGTTTTAGAAAATAGAAATAAACAACAAGTGGTAATCAACCAAGTTGGTTGGGCAGGAATAAATCTTGGTAGAATTGATATTGATATCGAT
>CAMDGP010000139.1 GCA_945897765.1 Chitinophaga pinensis | reverse complement strand
GAATACGAATTGGAATATTCCAACACGAAAGTGTGGGCAGCTGTTAATGATATTGCAAAAATGGTTCATGAAGAGGATAAAAATCACCCAACTTCAACCGTAACTGCAGGAACAAATGCTGAAAAATTAAACTTCGTGATGACCCAATTAACGGAAGTTGATATTTACGGAATCAATACTTACGGCGACATCGAAAACGTGAAATCAGTTCTTGAAAAAGGAAAATTTGAAGGTCCATACATGATTACTGAGTGGGGACCAAACGGACATTGGGAATCTCCGAAAACGAAATGGGGTTCATCCATCGAACAAACGAGTACTGAAAAAGCTGCTGTTTATTTGAGTCGTTACCAACGTTGTATAGCAGACCAACGCAAACAATGTATCGGTTCTTTCGCATTTCTTTGGGGACAAAAACAAGAATACACAAGCACTTGGTACGGATTGTTTACTGAAAATGGCGTTCAAACGGAAGCTGTTGACGAATTGCAATTTTGTTGGTCGGGAAAATATCCTGAAAATCGCTCTCCAAAAGTCGAAAAGCTAACTTATCAAACCACTGATTCTAAGGAAGCTGTGAAAGTAAAAACAGTTTCTTTTAGTGCGATTTTTAAAGCCAAAGAAAAAATCAAAGTGGAGTTAGTGGCTTCTGATTTGAATAATGACAAACTCTTTTACACCTGGGATTTGTATCCAGAAAGTACCGATTTAAAATCTGGAGGAGACGCCGAAAACAAGCCGGTTGCTATTCCAGGAAAAGTGAAAGGAAATGGGGCAACAATTGTTTTGAAAACACCAATCACCGAGGGAAGATATCGCTTGTTTGTTTCTGTAACTGACCGAAATAAAGTCGCTTACGCCAATTTCCCATTCTATGTTGAAAATGACCCTTCGGCGCAAGCAAAAACAATCGGCTTAAAAAAACAAACTTTAAAATCGTTTGATGAAGAATAAATTAATCTTACTAACGCTTGGTTTTTGCAGTTTATTTGCAAGTAACTTTCACGCTCAGATGTTAGTGGATTCAACGACTTTTGAAACTAAATCTGTTGGACTTTTCCCGAAAAAACTACAAACTGCAATGGATAACATTTCGGTTTCTGGTTATTACCGTTTTTTGGGCTGCTACTCTGCAATGGAAAATCAATATGCAGAATTTGGCGCAATTAAAAAACGTGTTTTCTTGGGTGATGACAGCAACATTCCGCAGTTAATGCTCAATATCGGAGGGAGACCAACCAAAAATACTTCTTTCTCAACGGATTTGTTTTTGTGGACACCACTAACTGGTAGCACAACAGACTACTCAAAAGGATTAAACCTTGGTGTAAATTTAACAGGTGTTCATTCAACTAAATATGGAACCTTTGGAATCAAAACTGGAGGAATTCATTGGTACACTTTGAGTCCAATGACTTTTGCTTCCAATACAGGATACAATCGTTTTAGTGTTTTCGAACGCAATCCGTGGGATCCCAATACAGGAACGTTAATTGGTCGTTACAGAAAATTTTATTCCGATGGTGCTCTAAGTCAAGATGAACGCTGGGGACAACAAGCTTTTCAAGGATTTATCTTCGACGGAAATAACCTTCCCAAAGGATTTTCCTTTGCGATGATGCACGGAAAATCTCAATTCAACGGTGGAACTTTACCAACACCAAACTTGATGACAGCTGGGAAAATCAAAAAGCAATTCGTCAATAATTTCGTCAGTGTAAATGCAATTACAAGTAAAACATTCACAGATAGTTTGGCGCGTTTATCCATCGGTTACAATCTAATTACATCCGAATTCAAATGGAATTTTGGTCAAATTGCTTTGTTGGGAGAAGTAGGTGCAGGAAATTATTTCAGTCCAACTTCAGCAGGTGAGTGGGGAGAAGCAATTGACATCAAAGTTCAGTTTTCAAAAGAGTTAACCAAATTTCCAATCGAAGTGCGTTATTACCAAATCAGTCCAAAAGTGATCAACAACAATGGTGTTTTCTGGAACACTTCAGTCGCAGAATACAACGATGCTTTTGCAACTGCTGAAACACCCGGAAGCCAGACACCTTTGATTCCTTTTGCGAGTTCATTGGTTTCGATTGGGCAATTAACAAACAACCGTCGTGGTGTGATTCTAAACACTGATTTAAATTACAAAAAACATAAATTGACCATTGGTTACAGTGCCTCTGGAGAAATAATCGGTTTATCAGACAAAATTACTTACGGACATTTGGCAAATAATTTAGCGCTCTCGAGATTTTGGCGTTGGGCTTTTCCTGCAGGCGTTGGTCCTTATGGAAATTTGAGTAAAATCTATCGTGGTGTTTACGAAACCGTTGAAATCACCGATTCTATTTCTGCAAAAGGATTTAACGCTATTGAAATCAGCTATAAAACTGAATTTAAACTTTTTGGAAGGGAATTATTAGTGTTTTATCTTGGAGGTTTACACAGTGTTCAACGTGATTTTTCTGTCTTGCCAAAATACTCTCAAAAATCTTATTTACAGAGTTATAGCAACCAATTAGAGTTTTATTACTTGTTGTTTCCAAAGGTTATCCTTTCCAATTATTTTGGTTACGACCGCATTATTGCTAACGAAAATACGGTGCTGGATGCAGTTTCAGGAAAAGCTAAAAATCAACGTGGTTATAGCTACGCCGTTGGTTTAGATATTCAACTTGCAAAAAACACAGGTTTGTACGTTCGTCAGCGTTGGATGAATTATCAAGATTTTAATTTCTCCTTGGATCAATACAAGGGAATGGAAACAACAGTTGAACTAAAAATATTCTTTTAACATGAAGTTTTTTATACTCTTATTAGCCAGTTTTACCAGCCTTTTGACCTTTGCGCAAGATGGTAAAAAAGTGCAATTTGTTGGTGGCGCTCGTTCACTGATTTCTCATTCAGATTTCACTTCCGATGCAGAAGATACCGTTACGGCAAGAAAAAATACTGGTGGTTATGCCTTGATTGATTTAGGAATTAAAATCAATCCAAATGCCAATACAGAAATTCTTGGAATGTTGCGTATCAAGAATGCGTTTGGAGGTTTTTGGGGAAGCGGCGTTACATTTGATGTGCGTCAATTATATGTGAAAGGTGTTGCTGGAAATGTGTTGCGTTACCAAATTGGGAACATCGACTATAAATTGTCACCTTATACGTTCTACAATCACAATCCTGACTTGTTAGTTCAAACTTCAGGAACGAATAAAATCAAAGAAGAAGTCTTGAATTACGAATCGTTTTATTCGAATAAAAACACGTGGCGTCAACAAGGAGCTGCGGCAGATTTTGCAATTCAGTTTCCGAAATTCGTTCAAGAAATTAAATTCAACGGTTTCATCACCCGCTTGAATCCAAGTAATTTGAGTAACATTTTGGAACGTTTATACGGCGGAGGAAATATTACCTTAACGCAAAGCAAATATTTCTCAATTGCATACAATCACGTGAGTGTTTTTGATTTGAAACAAACGGCAAACAACAACGATGCTTACCGAAACAACGTAAACACTTTGACTTATGAATTGAAGTTTGACCAAGAAAAATACAAAGTTTCTGTTGACGGCGAAAGTGGTTTTTCTTCCAGTTTTTCTACTCAAAATAATGAAGGAAAATTGTCTGATTACTTCGTGAATGCAAAAGTAAATTTAGAACTGAAAAAGGCTGGTTTGAAATTACACGTTGGTTATATGGACAACGGCGCAGATTTCAGAAGTTTTGGTGCGCAATCGAAACGCATTGATTTCAACCAAACGAATAATTTCTACGAGCGCTACACCAACGAACAAATTGTGCGACCGCTTTCCAACTACGATTTATACAATGATCCAACGCTTTACAATGCAAGTATTTCTACTAAAATAATGGCGTATAATCCAATGATTAATAATGTACTTCCGTATGGAACGGCAACTTTCAATCGTCGTGGTTTGTATGCTGGAGCACATTTTAGCGACAAGAAAAAAATCATTTTAGCAGACCTTTCTTATTACCGTTTGAGTGAAGTGCGCGGACAAGGAACCTTTGAGTTGCGTAAATTCAACTATTTAAATTCCAATGTTCGTTTTAACTTTTCAAACCTTATGAAATGGAAAAAACAGCAAGTTCTACAGCTTGGAATCGCTTACCAAACTACCAAACGCACAAGCGAATTTGACTTCGAAAAAATTGATTTGAAAACATTAACGCTTCATACTGGTTTAGAGTTAGAAGTGATTAAAGATTTAACGCTTTTGGGAAATGTCTATTATTTTAACACCAACGGAAACGAAATCATGCCGATAAGAAACACTGTGGGCGACATCATCAATTTCTACGGCGTAGTTGCTGGTGGTGATGAATACAATCTTTCAGGCGGATTGAAATTTAATTTCTCAAAAGACATCTATTTAGCTGCCATTTTTGAGTCGAACAGAAACAGTCTGAATGACCAATTGGCTTATCGTTACAAGCAAGTTATGTTGTATTACATTATGAAATTCTAACTATGAAAAAAGCACTCACATTTATCGGAATTGTTGCTGTTCTTGTGGCTTGTCGCAAGAAAGAACTAGACAAAATAGACGGTCCATCTTTACAAGATTTGAATGGACAGTTTTCAGTTATTACGTCTTTGGCTTCGAGCAAAGATTCAGTTGATTTTTCAGCTAGCGAAACCGTTTTCTTTACGGCTGAATTTTCAAAAACCATTGCTTGGAAATTAGATATAATCGGTTTGACAAGTGGTGCAGTGAAAACAATTGAAGGAACAGGAAACGCTTTAACAGAATCTGTTTCTTTGTGGGCTGGAAGTACGACTTCTTTACCGCTGTTTAAATCAGAAAACTGTAAGGTACAATTGACATTTACTGGCGAAACTGATACACTAGTAGATTACGTGAAAGTGCTTCAGCCTAAAACAAACGCAGGTTACGTGGTGGCAGATTTTGAAGCAGGATTCAATTCTGGCTGGACGTATTTCATTCAATCAGGTGCCGATATGGATTTTCAAGTGAAATCTGATATAACAGCTCCACAAGGAAATGCGTATTACAACCTTGCAGGAACAGTTGATTGGGATTGGTTAATAGGCTTAGTGAACTTCAAAGCAACGGCAGGTGGAAATCCAACTTTTCCTTTAAATTCAAATCCGAACAATGTTTACTTTAATGTGATGGTTTGGGGAGATGGTTCATTAACCAATAGTTTGGTATTGTTCCAATTTGAAGAAGATGAAAACGGAGACGGAACATTTACAGCAGCTTCTGAAGATCAATATGCGGTTGAAATTCCTGTGAATTGGTCGGGTTGGAAATTAATTTCGTTAAAATACAGCGACATTCCTTGTTTAGTAAATGGTCAACCAGCTGCTCCAAATGGCGATGGCGTTCACAACTCTAATAAAATCAAACAAGTTAATATGTTGCATTTAGCGAATCCATCATCGGGTTATGCGAAAGCAAAATTAGATTACATCATTTTCACTGAAAACGGACCTTTGAATCCATAATGTAATGAAGCAACTCTTATTCATACTGGCTTTTTCTCCTTTGTTATCATTGGCACAAGATTTTCCAACTCATACTATCAATATGGAGGAAGTAAACGTTTTGGGTAAAAAAGCACGTTTCAAAAAAAATGGACTGTATGATGAATCCTTTGCTGACCGACCAAATATTAAAGGTTTTAGCCAATTAGAGATTTTTACGGATGCTGTTACAGATGAAGTTTGGACGGTTAAAAACGCAACTTGCATTGGTATTCAACCGGAGACAGATACAAAAGATGCGTTCTTAAAACTCAATTGGAACAAAGACCAAGACGGTTGCGATTGGGTTGGAATGGGCTTCGGCTGGGACATGTGGTCGGCGAAAGATATGGCCTACATCAAAGATACGATTGCTATTGAATTGGAAGTGCGTTCAACTGGGAAACCGTTTACGAATTTACCTTGGGCTTTTGGGATAGAAGATTATGCAAATCGTCAAGCGTGGTTGGGCTACAACACTGCCTTTTTGATGGCCAAAGAAATTACAAATGAATGGACGAAAGTTCAAATTCCTTTCAGTTTGTTCCCGTTTGACGAAAACGAGTTAGATTTAACAAGT
>CAMDGP010000138.1 GCA_945897765.1 Chitinophaga pinensis | reverse complement strand
CTTAAAGAATTATCTATTAAATCACAAAGATTACTAGCCACATTAAACAAAATAGAAGGAGATTTTTTAAAGTTTATTGAAATAACAAAAAACAACATTCAGTTGTCGGATAAAATTATTAATTGGTCAGATTTAAATTTTAAAGATTTTATTACTGAATTAAATAAATGTCTTAAATCTTCCAATATTGAAATTCTAGTAAAAAAAGAAGAGTTTGAGTGGATGGAATTATTTGAAGAGAATAAAAAACAAGCACTCGAATTAAAAACCCAAATAGACCAAACTGATAAAGAAATTGACCATATGGTATATGAGTTATATGGTTTATCGCAGGAAGAAATACAAATTGTAGAAAATAGTTAAAAAAAAGTAATATTTAAGATGCCAAAATTTAATAGAGACCTACCCTATAATAAATTACCTGATTTGCCTCCAAAAAACAATTTGGAGACGACAGCCATTTTTAAAGCTACCATTCGGGCAAACAAATTATTAGCTGAGTTAAAAGGTTATTGTCAAACCCTACCTTATCCGCATTTGTTGCTCAATACAATTGTTTTACAAGAGAGTAAGGAGTCTAATGCAATTGAAAATATTGTTACAACTCAAGATGAATTATACAAAGCAACATTAATGGGTGATGCTATTAAAAACCAAGCAGCTAAAGAAGTCTTACAGTACCGTGAAGCAATTTATTGGGGAATTGAAGAATTACAAAAAAACAATTTAATAACCACCAACTTACTTGTCGGTTTAATGCAGCGTCTGCGTGGCTCTTCAGAAGGTATTCGTAAAAATACAGGTACGAAATTAGGTAATCCAAGCAACAACCAAATTGTTTACACTCCACCGGAAGGGGAACAAATTATTAGAGAAAAACTGAGCAAATTGGAGGTTTTCATCAATGATAATGAATTTTCAGATTTAGATCCATTAATAAAAATGGCTCTTATTCATTACCAATTTGAAGCCATACATCCGTTTAGTGATGGAAACGGTAGAACAGGAAGAATTATTAATGTCTTATATCTCATTCAGCAAGAGTTATTAGGGTTACCTGTCTTATATTTAAGTCACTATATTATTCAAAACAAATCTGATTATTACCGTTTGTTGAAGTCGGTAACCGAAGAAAACAACTGGGAAGAATGGATTTTATTTGTAGTGAATGGAGTTGCTGAAACCTCAAAAATGACTCTACAAAAAATAAATGCCATTTTGGAATTGAAAGCCAGTGCAGAAATAAGAGTTAAAGAAGTCCTCAAATCTTCTTACTCGAAAGAATTGGTTGATTTATTATTTAGTCATCCATATATTAAAATCAAGGTTTTACAAGATTATAATATCGCAAAAAGACAGACGGCTGCAAATTATTTAAAACTCTTAGCTAAAGATGGAATGTTAAAGCCCATACAAATTTGGAAAGAGACATATTACATTAATACAAAGCTCATTGATATTTTATCAAAATAATGTATCATGTCGATTACTTAACCACGAGCCTTTTATCATGTCGATTTTATTAAATTTTTTAAACATGAGAGCCAGCTCATGTCGATTGAATCGACATTATGATTACCTACGTCGATTATTTTCTATTTTTTCGACATACATTAATCCTTTGTCGATTGCTTAAACATACGATTAGACATACAGCAAATTAACTTTTAAAAGGGTAATTGTTTGATTTTTAACCTCATAATCTTTTTACAGTTAATGGGTTAAAGAAACGGTAAAGCGGTCTTCCTTTTTGTTCTCACAACTTCGAAAAAATGTAAAACCAAGGGTTAGTAAAACAGGGAATACTTCCCATCCACCAATTTATAGCATTCTTTCATCCATTTTTCTCCGTTATTTACAGGTTTTTCCAAGTGAATTTCTCCATTTTCCTTGAAAGAAATCTTGTTTGTAAAGCCATAAAAGTCGCCTAATTCTTCGCCAAAAACGTGTTGACCATAAGCTTCCATTTCAGTTCTAAAAAGTATTTTTAAGTCTTCCAACTGAATGACAAGCAACTCTTTTTGGAAACCACTGTTGTTGTGTTCATATTCCAAAATCAATTCAGGTAAACTTTGGTAGTCAACTTGTCGTGAACTTATTTTAACAGCTTCTTTGTTTTCAAAAGGACGCATTACTCTACAAGAAGCGAAGTACATAAATTGCAAAGTATCACTTTTATGAACGACATAATAGTTGCTTTTTTGTTGCTCACAATCGCTCACAAGAATCACTTTTACTCCAAGTGTATCATCGCTAGCCAAAATCGTTTCTTCAGGCATAGATTTTTGTCCCCAAGTGAATGTGGTTGCGAAGAGAAAGAAAAAGAGGATGGAATTTTTTATGGTTAGTTTTTAATGTTGAATTTTAAAGTTAGTAATGATTTTTGAATTTGTCTCAAAGAAATTAATTCGTATGTCACCCTCCTCATTCCTCTCCGTCAGCTGACGGAAGGAGGTTTCAAATCTCACTTCGAGTAAAAATTTTCACTTTTCACTTTTCACTTTTAATTCTTCACTCAACTTTCAGTCCGCCGCGGCGGATCAGTTTTCAGTTCTCAACTTTTAACTTTCATTCTACATTTTACATTCTCAATTCTACATTTAAAATAAGTAATTTCACACCCTCAACAAAAAATGGAGCTTTCACAACTATTTAAGACCTTTCAAAACTTAAAGCAAGTCGATCAAACGGCAGCCGCTTTGAGTAAGGCAAACGCACGTGTTCACTGGAAAGGAAACGTAGGTTCGTCACGCAGTTTAGCAGCAGTTTCAGTGGCACAACAGTTGCCAAGCCACCAATTGTTTATTCTCAACGACAAAGAAGAAGCTGCCTATTTCCTCAACGATTTAGAAGGACTTTTTCCGGACGATAAACGCATTTTGTTTTACCCAGCTTCGTATCGTGTTCCTTATCAATTGGAGGAAACGGACAACGCAAATGTGGTGACACGCGCTGAGGTACTGGAACGCATTGCAAACGGTTCAAATACGTGGATTGTGACCTATCCTGAAGCACTTTTTGAGAAAATTCCAACAAAGAAAAAACTCGTAGAAAATACCTTACGTGTTGAAGTAGCAAAAACGTATTCCATCGATTTTATCAATGAATTGTTGTTGGAATATCACTTCGAACGTGTTGATTTTGTGTACGAACCGGGACAATTTTCCATTCGTGGTGGAATCGTCGATGTGTATTCGTATGCCAATGATTTTCCGTTTAGAATTGAGTTTTTTGGCGATGAGGTAGAATCCATTCGAACGTTTGATGCTGCCACACAAATTTCCATCAATACCCATAATTTCTTCAACGTTATTCCAAATATTCAAGGACAAATGACCTTGGAAGGCGTGGCTTCGTTGTTTGAATTCATTGGAAAATCCACTACCGTTTGGATAAGTTCTTACGAGCGATTGACCACGATTTTGGAACGTGAATACGACAAATCAGTTGCGGTTTACACCAAACTTTCAGATACGGTTAAACGCACTTTGCCTTCGGATTTGTACGTGCATCCAAGCGAATTGAAAAAGACCTTTGACAATTACCCAAGCGTTGAATGGGGACCCGATTACCATTTCAAAGCAACGGAAACAATCACCTTTGATTTTCAGCCACAGCCGACTTTCAATAAGAATTTCGACTTGCTGAAAACAGATTTATTGGCGCGCCAAAAGTCGGGTTCACAAAACTTGATTTTCTCGAATCAACCGCGCCAAATCGAACGTTTGTATCAGATTTTTGAAGACATCGGCGGCGAAGTTGAATTTTCACCTATGAACCTCGCTTTGCACGAAGGATTCATTGCGCCAGAACTGAAATTGGTGTGTTATACCGATCATCAAATTTTCGAGCGCTACCATCGTTTTCGTTTGAAAGAAGGTTTCCGACAAGCAAAACAAGCCCTGACTTTAAAGGAAATTTACAACCTTCAAAAAGGCGATTACGTGACGCACATCGATCACGGAGTTGGACAATTTTCGGGCTTGGAAACGATTGATGTCAACGGAAAACCACAAGAAGCGATTCGTTTGGTTTACAAAGATGGCGATGTGTTGTATGTTGGAATTCACTCCTTGCACCGCATTTCGAAATTCACAGGAAAAGACGGTTCTGTTCCGAAAATGAACAAATTAGGTACGCAGGCTTGGAGTACATTAAAAAATAAAACGAAGAAAAAAATCAAGGAATTGGCCTTCGATTTGATTCAATTATACGCAAAACGCAGAAGTCAACCGGGCTTTGCTTTTACACCCGATACGTATTTACAAAATGAGTTGGAAGCATCGTTTATGTATGAAGACACGCCCGACCAATACAAGGCAACGCAAGATGTTAAAAAGGATATGGAAGCGTCTCGTCCGATGGACAGATTGGTGTGTGGCGACGTTGGTTTTGGTAAAACAGAAGTGGCGATGCGAGCAGCTTTCAAAGCAGTTACAGACAGCAAACAAGTTGCACTTTTGGTACCGACAACGATTTTATCGATGCAACATTACCGCAGTTTCAAAGAGCGATTGAAAGATTTTCCGTGTACCGTGGATTATATCAATCGTTTTAAAAGTGCCAAAGAAACGACAGAAACCCTGAAAAAATTAGCTAACGGCGAAATCGATATTTTGGTTGGAACGCACGCCATTGTTGCAGAACGTGTGAAATTCAAAGATTTAGGTTTGATGATTATCGACGAAGAGCAGAAATTTGGCGTTGCTGTAAAAGATAAATTGAAAACGATTCGTACGTCGGTTGACACACTGACCTTGACCGCAACTCCGATTCCGAGAACTTTGCAATTTTCGTTGATGGGCGCACGTGATTTGAGCATTATCAACACGCCGCCGCCGAATCGTCAACCCGTTTTGACAGAAATCATTTCCTTTGATGAAGAACTGTTGCGCGATGCTATTTCGTATGAAGTAACGCGCGGTGGGCAAGTCTTTTTCGTGAACAATCGCCTTTCAAATATCCGTGAGATTTCAGGAATGATTTCGCGTTTGTGTCCCGGCGTTCGTGTGGGAATTGGCCACGGACAAATGGACGGCAAGCAGTTGGAAAAAGTGATGTTGGATTTCATTGAAGGACGTTACGATGTCTTGTTGGCAACGACGATTATCGAATCGGGAATTGACATTTCCAACGCAAATACCATTATCATCAACGACGCACAAAACTTCGGATTGAGTGATTTACACCAGTTGCGAGGTAGAGTAGGGCGAAGCAATAAAAAAGGATTCTGTTATTTGATTGCGCCTAAATTTAGCGTGATGACTTCCGAAGCGCGCAAACGTTTGGAGGCTTTGGTTCAATTCTCGGATTTAGGTTCAGGATTCAACATTGCGATGAAAGATTTGGACATTCGCGGCGCAGGAAATATGTTGGGTGGCGAACAAAGCGGATTCATTTCTGAGATTGGCTTTGAGATGTACCAAAAAATCCTCAACGAAGCGATGCAGGAATTGCGCGAAAGCGAGTTCAAAGAGTTATTCGACGAGCGCCAGACCGATTCGTTCCATTCGTTTGTGCAAGATTGCATTTTCGAAACCGATATGGAAGTACGAATTCCAGACAATTACGTGAACAACGTTGCCGAGCGTTTGAGCTTGTACCAAGAATTAGACAACTTGAAAAACCAAGAAGAATTGGAAGCTTTCGCCGTGCGTTTGAAAGACCGTTTTGGTCCTGTTCCGAAGGAAGTGAAAGAATTGTTGTTCTCGTTCCAGTTGCGTTGGTTGGCACAAGAAATGGGCTTGGAGCGTTTGGTGATAAAATCTGGAAAAATGGTCGGTTATTTCATTGCCAATCCGCAATCGCCATTCTTTGAAACAGAAACGTTTACCACACTTCTGAACCGCATTATGACCATCGGACAAGGTTACCGCTTGGTGCAACAAAACGAAAAATTACGCTTGGTTATTGAGCCCGTAAAACACATCAAGGATGCTTTTGAGAAATTGGGCGTTTTGGTGGGGTAGGGTGTTAAAATCCAAAAAATCACATTAAAAATTGTTTCTCTGCAACGAAAAAATGCATTATTCGACGCAATATTTACAACGATAAATTAGTTTTGCAACGAATAACCCCTATATTTGTCGCGTAAATTAAGGCGAAT
>CAMDGP010000137.1 GCA_945897765.1 Chitinophaga pinensis | reverse complement strand
TTGATAAGTAACAGTTACTTGAGAAAACGCTGCTGTTGAAAGCGCTAAACTTAAAATTGTAAAAATTTTTTTCATAAAATTTAAATTAATGATTAATTAATAAATACTTAGTGTCATTTTGACATGTTAAAAGTATAAATAAAAATAGTACTAACAAAAAAAGATAAAAAAAAATTAAATAAATTAACGAACTCCATGATTTTCTTGATATTTAACCTCAAAAAAAATCAAAAAAAACCACCGTTCAATGAACGATGGTTTTTAAATATGTTAGCTTTTAAATTTAAGCTAGAACTTGTTTTACTAAATCAGCTGCTTCTTGTAAAAGTACTGCTGAATGAACATTCAAGCCTGAATCGTCGATTAATTTTTTCGCTTCAACTGCGTTTGTTCCTTGTAAACGAACAATAATTGGAACTGGAATTGAACCCATATTTTTGTAAGCATCTACAACACCTTGAGCAACTCGGTCACAACGAACGATACCACCAAAGATATTGATCAAGATTGCTTTCACATTTGGATCTTTTAAAATGATTCCAAAAGCTTTTTCAACGCGTTCAGCATTTGCTGTTCCTCCTACATCCAAGAAGTTAGCTGGATTTCCACCAGATAATTTGATGATGTCCATAGTCGCCATAGCTAAACCAGCACCATTTACCATACAACCAACGTTTCCGTCTAATTTCACAAAGTTCAAACCTGCTTCATCAGCTTCCACTTCTGTTGGATCTTCTTCTGTTTTATCACGCATTGCAGCAATTTCTGGATGACGGAATAAACCGTTTCCATCCATTGTTACTTTCGCATCAACAGCGATTATTTTATCATCAGAAGTTTTGAATAAAGGATTGATTTCAAACATAGAAGCATCAATTCCTTCATATGCCTTATAAAGATTTGCAACAAATTTTGTCATTCCTTTAAAAGCTTCACCTGATAAACCTAGGTTAAAAGCAATTTTACGCGTTTGAAAACCTTGCAAACCAACACGTGGGTCTACAAATTCTCTATGTATTCTTTCTGGTGTATGTTCCGCAACATGTTCAATGTCCATTCCTCCTTCAGTAGAATATACAATTACGTTTCTACCTTTCTCACGATCTAATAAAACAGACATGTAAAACTCTTTCACTTCTGTTGGACCAGGATAATAAACGTCTTGTGCTATTAACACTTTGCTTACTAATTTACCTTTTCCATTTGTTTGAAGTGTAGTTAAGTGTCCACCAAGGATTCCTTTCACTTTTTCTTCTACTTGGTCAATTCCTTTTGCTAGAACAACCCCGTGAGAACCAGTTTCTTCAACTGTTCCTTTTCCACGTCCACCTGCATGAATTTGAGCTTTTACCACATACCAGCTTGTACCAGTTTGTTCAGTTAATTTTTTAGCTGCTTCAACAGCATCCTCTACTTTATCAACTACAATTCCTTCTTGGATTGCAACGCCGTAGCTTTTTAAAATAGATTTTCCTTGATATTCGTGTAAATTCATAGTTGAAAATTTGTGCGGTAAATGTATCTATTTTTCGTTGAATGAAAAGGAATTATTTTTGATTTTATTGAAATAATTTCAACAAAAAGTTAACTATTGAAGAATCAAGAATTTTCAATCAAAAAACAGCTTTTTATTATTGAATTTAAGTTAAAATCTACTATGTTTGCACCTATTCAACTTACTTTTGATCGTTAGATAAAAGAAAAATACCGTGAAAAAAATATACTTATTACTTGTAATTGCTTTCAGTTTAGCTTCCTGTGATAAAGATTGTAGTAATAGTGAACTAGCAAAATGCTTAGAAACTCCTCCAACGGATGAGGCTTGTTTAGCTTATTTTCAAACTTGGTTCTATAATAAAAATACTAATTCTTGTAAGCAAATAGGTTACAGTGGTTGTTCACCAAAAGGATTTCCCACCAAAGATGAATGTGAAGCTTGTAAATGTAATAAGTAAAACTACTTAATTCATTCCACCATTAACATTTAGTACCTGACCTGTGATGTAACTTGCTTTTTCGTTCAACAAATAGGAAACTGTAAGAGCTATATTTGTTGAATCTCCTAGCTTTTTCGAAGGAATTAATTCAAGGATTTCTTTCAAATATTCATCTGTTACTTCTTCAATCATTCCCTTGTCCATGTAGCCTGGAGCAATACAATTGACAGTTATTCCGCTATTAATTAATTCAACGGAAAGCGTTCGAGTCAAACCAATCAAGGCACTTTTACTTGATGCATAAGCCGATGTGCCAATAAACCCTTTTTGAGCCACGATAGATGAAAAGAAAATAATTCTACCAAATTTATTTGCTCGTAGCTGAGGAGTAAAGGCTTGTGTTAGTTGAAAAGGAACTGTTAAATTCAAATGCATAACTCGATTCCATTCTTCTGTAGTAATTTTCCAACTCATTCCAGCACTTGAAACACCTAAACAATTGATTAAACCATCAATTTGACCAATTTCATTTACTAGTTCTGTAAAATCACTCGTTTTTGAAAAATCAACTGAATAAACTTTAGACGTTGAAGGGAATACAGAATGAAGCACTTGCAATTTGTAAGTGTTCTTATTTCCAATCAGATGAACAAAATAGCCTTCATTCAATAAACTTTCAGCAATAACTAAACCTAAACCTCCAGAAGCGCCAGTCAACACAATTTTTCTCATATTCCAAGTTTTCTTTTGACCACATTATTTAAAGGCCAAGGCAATTTATTCTGTTTCAAAATTAGGTAATTTCGATCACAAGCACCGAACTTTTTGTTGAAACTAGCCAATCCTTCATCGGAAGAACCTCCAAAATCTAACCCAATACAAGATTCGTGATTTTCTTGAATTACTTTATCAAAAAGTGCTTGCATCGCACCGATTTTCTTTCCTGAAGATGTCACGATTCCCTTTAAATAAAGTAGTTGATTTCTCTTTCTTATAAAAAATCCAATTGCTACTAATTCATTTTCAAACAAAATTGCCTTGATGATTCCACAATTGTTTGCTAGGGCATTCGTCATCAAGTTCATCAAACTTTGGTATGATTCAGTTGTCAAATGTGCAAATTGATTACCCTTCTCTTTCTTAAACAGATCTATCAACAAATTAACATCCGAAATTTCTATAAACTCAGCAGTTGATTTATGAAAATCCTTTAATTTTCGACGTGTATTTTCAGAATACTTTTTAAAAGTTTGTAAATACTCTTTCTCAAATTCTAAGAATTGATAAACAGATTCATTACTATCTATTCCAATTGAAATAGCTGTTTCTTGAACACAATTCAATTCGAAAAAATGATAGTTTTTAAGAATTTGAGTTAGAAACTCCAACTTCTTTTCATTGGCTTTACCTTCAACAGAAAAAGCTCTTAAAAAAAGAGGCTGCAAAACATAACTAAAACCCATTTTTTGTGCGGGTAAAATCGGAAAAACTAACTCGTAATCATTTAATACATATGCTTTCCAATTTTGCATTACTGCATCTAAATACCAATAGGATAAAAAAAATGAATTATCAGAATCAGCAATGACTTCCTCCCACTTATCTATTTGAATTTCTTCCCGACTAATTAGTCTTATTTCGCCAAATCCTTTAGACATACAAATTGGTGTTTTTTTGAAAGTTTAGCGATTAATTTATCTAAATAATTGAGTGAAAATAAAGTACAAGCTTTTGGATGTCCAATAATTACTATAGATTCTCTTCCATTTTTTTCTGCATCTCGTATTGCTTTTTCAATTTCGGTCACGAAATAGCCATCGGCGCTCACGCACAAATGATTGAATTTTGTTAAAAAATCTTTTTTAGATCCTCCTCCTTTTGCCGGACTTCCGTTTCCGATTGATTTATGGTTTTTCGGAAAAAGTCTTCCTAAAACAAATAATTTCCAGAAAAATAAAGGTGAATAGGTTTTTGAGGCTATTGGGATTTCTAAAAAGATTCCTTTTTCAACTTCCTCGCATTCATGATTTTCAAAGAACCATTTTTCCTTTTGAGGTGCATTGGTAAAATCATAATTATAGGGTAAAGTGGTGTTCTTTCCCCCTTGAAAAATGGAACTTTCAATCCTTAATTGATGTTTCAAAAAAGAGGATTTTAATTTATTAAAAGGTTGAATGCACCAGCCTCCTGCACGATAGGAAACAATTTTTTCTTTGTTCCAATTTTGTAATGACGACAAGTAGTTATCGAAGATTTGCTCCACTTCTGTTTCATTAAAATCAGCCAACTTGTATCTATTCAAATCGAATTTCCAACCATTTTCCCAAATAGCATCTTCCCAATGCGGATGAATGTGCAAGCCCGTTTCGTGTCCTTGATTGTCCCATTTTGAAATTTGATTTTGTATTTCAGTTATTTCTTGTTTGAAGGAAGGTTCTTTTTCTCCTAAAACAAGCATTCCTGCATCTACAAAAAAAGTGAATTTTGCTCCATTTTTTTGTGCAATTTCAAGTAATCTATTTCCAGGTTCAAGCATACATTTTTGAGCTGAACCGCTTTGTTCACCGAAAAAAAGTTCGTAATCCCAAGTGATTGCTATTTTCAATTGGATGGATTTGGAGTGTACATTGTGATTCCTTTTTCTTGGTAATTTTTGAGCATTGAATCGAACATTTTTTTGGAATCAAATAAATAAGAATCTGCATTAGCAATTTTTACTTTTGAACAAACTTGTTCTTTCAAAAACAATGGAATTAGTTCATCACATTTGCGTTTTCTTGAGAATTCAGGATTGTGAACTTTAGTTTTTACCTCGTGAATAATTCCTGTTGCGTCTTTAATTTTAACATCAAAAACTTCAGGAAAGTAAACTGGATATTTGAAATTTACTGCATCTTCTAACAAATGCAAACTTGTTCCTGCATTCGCTAAAGTCACTCCGATATAAAGTATTTTTCCATTTTTCTCGGTCAAGCGATAAAAGGGGGATTTTTTTGTGTAAGGAGTTAATTCATCAAAATGTCCTTCAGTAAGGTAAAGAGCATTTGGTCCGAGCGCACAAACCGGTTCAGTGACATTCAAACTTCGTAAAACTCCCTTTCTTTTTCTAAATACTTCAGTAATCGCTCCTAATTTTGAAGGCGAATTTTGAACATCAAACAATTGGTTGTTTCTAATGTAATCAAGTTGAAGTAGAGCATTTGGTGAACTTGGCATTAGTAGATTACCATCCGTTCCAATCACTTCCAACATGGCATCAATTAATGTATCTGGCCCATTTTCGAGATAGCCCATTTTACTCAAACTAGAATGCACTAAAAGTGAATCACCTTTTTCGATTCCAATTGTTTGCAAATTTTTAACTAAAAATTCTTTTGTGAAAACATGACCTTTTTCTTTTTGTGAAAGTAATTTTACATTTCTTTTTTTCTTTTTTTGAGTTCGATAAAATTCAAATAGAGATGAAGGAAATATAGCTTTCACAATGGAACGGAAATCGGACATAGCGTCTAAACGTTTTTAAATCATTTTTATTTAAGATTTCAAATCGCAAGTAGAATCATCCTCAAAATGAACTCTAATAATTTTAACTTCTAACTTGTTTGCGCCATCAATCCAATTGGTCGAACCATCTCTTAAATAACTTTTAGAATTCATTGGACCTATTAGATTTCCGGCTTGCCAAATGAAAACCTTTGAGCCTTTGATTTCATTAAAACCATTTTTAAAAATCACTTTATATTTTATCGCGTCAATGATTTTGTCCGAATTATTATAAAACTTGACATAGAAACCAATGTTTTTACCCAATACTTCTTGCGTATAAGCATCAGCTACTTCTAGACCACATAAATTTTCTTTATTATCAAAAGCCTTATTTTTAATGAAGGAACTCGACAAATTGAAAATTAAGAAAAGCACAAAAAAGATTGATTTATTCATAATTTAAACTTTAAGCTAAGTTAACAACTTTAGAATTGTGAGACTTCAATAACTTAGAAAAAAAAACTTAATTTCGTTTACCTTTGGTACAATTATTGAAAAGTAATAAGAAATTAAACTAAAAAGAGAAAATGGTAAGCTAATTGCCGCTTTTTACAATGGAGAAATGATAGCATGTGGTTTCTTTATTTTCTTTCAGAAGCAAGTATACTTCTTAAAAGGAACAGTAAATAAAATTGGACGTGAAAAAGGAGCTTTTTATGGTTTG
>CAMDGP010000136.1 GCA_945897765.1 Chitinophaga pinensis | reverse complement strand
CATTTTGACAACTTGCAGAACTCAATAAAGCGGCAATTGAAAAGGATAAAAAAATTAGATTTTGCATGTTACATTTTTCGGTTTAGTCGATCGCTTTGAACTGTTAATTGCATTTTGGGATAATAGAACAACAAAATCTGTTGATAATCAAAGCCTTTCTTTGACATATTCATCGCACCTTCTTGACACAAGCCAACGCCGTGACCAAAACCTCGTCCTTTTAAAACGACAAATTCCCCGTCTAAGCTACAACTAAAAAAAGTAGATTTCAACTGAAAAGCTTCACGCAAATCCCTCAAAGGAATACCATAAAACGGATGAATGAAAAAAGCGTGACGTTCTGATTGTTGGAAATTATACAATTGGTAATTACTCAAACTGTCCCAAATCGGGAAATCATATTTGTTTACCATGAAGGCTTTCCACTCGTTTACTGGGATTTTCTTTTCCCAATTTGCTTGTTTGGTGCGAACACAAAAAGTGTCTTTAAAACTATCAAATCCGGGTAAAGTTTCATTCCAAACATAATCAGGTTGGCACGTTTGTCCTCCGCAATTGGCATGAAAATAAGTAGCGTACAAGTTATTCTTTTCGTCCAACATAATTAGATTTTTGGTTTGTCGAACTGCGGAATCAATCAAAGCGGCGTTAAATCTTCTATGCAAATAAGCTTGACAGTGCACGCGATCACACAAATTAAACCCATCAGAAGCGTGTTTGTTCTTGTACTTCAATGCATACGTGCGACTAATCACTGTTTGCGCCTTGTAATATTCTAAATTTTGGCCTGTACCTGATTCCGACTCAACCACACCTTCCAAGTACTGATCTAGGTCTATCAAATTGATTATTTGTATTTTGCCTGCTTTATTTATCACCTCAAAATCGCCTTCATAACTGCGTTCTTTAATGGCTGGTATTATTGGTTTTAACTTGGCATTATTTTCCGATTTCTCATGAAATAGATATACTTTCAGTGAAGAAAATAGATACGAATTATTCAATTTAACATCGAGTTTATTAGAAATCCCAAGGTTGATGGTTATCAAATCTGCTGGTACTATTTTTCGAACAAATCCGGTATCGTTCATTAAAAAATACGTTCCTGTTCCTGGCTGAAACGATATTGATTTGATATTACTTTCCGTGAAAATACTTAGCTTAAAAGTTTGAGTTAAACCTTTAAAATTGAGCATAATCACCATGAAAACAATCAAAAAACGCATTTATTTTATTTATAGATTTTGCAACATATTTTCAGCTATTCGAGCACTCGCTCCATTTTCGCCCAAAAGTTGCACCAAATTATCGTAATCTTTAATCATTTTGCTTCTCCCCTCTTTCCCCTCCTCAATCTTCCCTAATTCAGTAACGATTTTTTGAACCGAACAGTCCGCCTGAATCAATTCTTTTACTGCTGCTTTATCCAAAATCAAATTCACCAAAGAAATGTATTTGATATGAATCAAACTGCGGGCAATCCAATAGGAAGCTGGCGAACTTTTATAACACACTACCTGTGGCACACGAAAAAGCGCTGTTTCTAACGTTGCTGTTCCAGAGGTTACAATCGCCAAATTTGCTATATTTAGTATCGAGTACGTTTTGTTTTGAATAAAATCAACCCCTTCCACTTTGTACTTATCGTAATACGAAAGATCTAAATTGGGCGCACAAGCTACTAAAATATGATAGTGCGGAAATTGTTTAGCCGCCTCTAACATTATTGGTAATTTCCGCTCAATTTCTTGCTTGCGACTTCCCGGCAAAATAGCTAAAATTGGCTTCTGAAAGTTCGGTAAATCTTCATAGTACTTTGTCCTAAAATGATGTACCTCATCCAAAAGTGGATGTCCCAAATAATTCACATCAATTTCAAATTGCTTGTAAAAATCTTTCTCAAAAGGAAGAATACAATACATACGTTCCACCGACTTTTTGATTTTAAAAACACGGTTCTTTTTCCAAGCCCAAATTTGAGGCGAAACGTAGTAAAAAACACGAATATTTTGTGTTTTTGCCCATTCAGCAATGCGTAAATTAAAACCAGGATAATCGACTAAAATCAAGACATTTGGCTGAAAGTCAAGGATTTCATTTTTACATATTTTAAAGTTTTTTAGAATCGTTTTCAAATTCAAAACTACTTCCAAGAAACCCATAAATGCCAATTCGCGAATGTGTTTTTTGATAACAACTCCTTCTTGCTGCAAGCGATCTCCGCCCCAACCTTGAAAGGTAAGATTAGGTTGAATACGTTTCATTTCATGCACTAAATTCGCTGCATGTAAATCGCCGGAAGCTTCACCAGAAAGAATGAAAATCTTTTTTGTCACCTTTCTTATTGAATCAAATTAACGTAAATCATGTACGGAACATAGAAAAACATACTTAATAAGATACCTCGAACGTAAGGGTATTTGTCAGTGTTTAAGTACATGTAAAACCATATCAAGTTGGAAATCAATCCCAACGAAAGGTCTTTACTTCGGTGTACATCCGAAATTTTGAATTGTTCCCACAAATAATAAACGCTCGTGTCTTGCACAAAAGAAAGAAATAGAAAAACGACAGGTAAAAACACAATCGGCGAAACAAGTCCGACAAAAAAACCAATAATATTTTCTTTTGAAATGTTAATGTTCATCTTCTAACGATTTATATTTTTCAATTGCTGAATAAGCTGTTAAGTCATATTGCGTTGGGACTACACTCACATAACCGTTTTTCAAAGCATGTAAATCTGTATCGGGGCGTTTGTCCATATCCGAAAATTCACCTGTTAACCAAAAATAAGGTTGTCCGAATTGGTCCAATCTTTTATCAAAGCGATCTGCCCAAAATGCGTGCGCTTGACTACACACTTTTATGCCTTTGATTTCCCCAACACTCAACTTCGGTATATTTACATTTAAACAAATTCCTTTTTCCATTTTGGATTTTAGAACTTGCATAACTATTTTGGTTGCATAAAATTTCGCAGGTTCAAAATCTGCCTCTGCTGAATAATCAGCAAGTGAAAAACCAATCGACGGAATTCCTTCCATTGCACCTTCAATCGCAGCGGACATCGTTCCCGAATACAGCACATTTGTTGAAGAATTTTCTCCGTGATTAAAACCTGAAAGTATCAAATCTGGTTTACGGTGCAAGACTTCGTAAATCGCCAATTTCACACAATCAACGGGTGTTCCAGAACAAGCAAAAGCTGATGTGTCCGCAAAAAGACTTGTTTTTTTCAAACGTAATGGGTCGTTAATTGTAATTGCATGTCCCATTCCAGACTGCGGTTTGTCGGGTGCAACCACCACTACATCCCCAAATTGCTTGGCAACTTCAACGAGTGCATGAATTCCTTTTGCATTGACACTGTCGTCGTTGGTTACTAAAATTAAATATTCTTTTTTCATAGCTCGGTGGCTAAAATAGCTATATTCTACCTAGCATTTATTACATTTGGAAACTTATATGAACAAAATAAAATTAATAACTCCCGACCAACGTTACGGTTTTTGCCTCGTTGCAATTGCTCCCATTCGACGCGCACCAAGTGACACTTCAGAAATCGTTTCACAATTACTTTTTGGTGAACCTATTGAAGTTCAGGAATTTGGAAGACCTTGGGTGAAAATTCAATCGTTTTTAGACGGTTACGAAGGCTACATTGACGGAAAGCACATTTTACCTTTGACGCCAAAAGAATTTAAAAAATGGAGTGACAATAAGATTTATTTGTCAGCACCATTTACTTTTTTGCAAACACCTTGGGGAAAACAACTGATTTCGAAAGGAAGTTTGGTTGGTGAATCGGCGCAATTTAAGATTGGTGATTTTGATTTTGAACTGCAAGCTTCGCCCCTGCCCGCTTCAAACGACTTATGGGAAAACGCATTAGATTATCTTAATTCTCCTTATTTGTGGGGGGGGAAAAGTATGTTCGGCATCGACTGTTCGGGTTTCACGCAAGCTATTTTTCGTTTGCAAGGAATCAATCTTCCGCGTGACGCCTACGAGCAAGAAGAATTAGGAGAAGCAATCGATTTTGAAGAAGCGCAACTCGGAGATTTAGCCTTTTTTACGAACAAAGATGGAAAAGTCATCCACGTTGGAATCATTGGCGAAAACAATCAAATTATCCATGCTTCAGGACGCGTTCGCATCGACGAACTAAAAGAAAATGGAATTTGGAACGAAGAAATGGAGCTTTTTTCTCATAGTTTGAGTTCGATTAAAAGGGTTGGGTGATTGATTTTGCGTGTTAGATGATTATTGTCTTTTTGTTGGCTTTGCGCGAGATATTTTTTTTTGAATTTTGTTTGGTTAGAAATAAACTTTTTCACTAACTTAATGAGAAAAGCACTTAAAAATCATAGATAAAATATACCTTAAAAAAACCGAAAACCCAAATCAAGTATAGGTTTATCATCCGTTTAATGACCAATTATTCTGGAATATGAAAAGTATATTATCCACTTATTTTCTAGGTGATTACAATAAAATGTTATTTTTGAAAAAAAATAAACTTTGAAAAATCTATTAATCTTTTTAATCAGCTTAAGCTCATTGGTCTCTTTTGGTCAGCAGCGCTCGTGCCACACTATGGATAATCATGAACGCTTGTTAATGGAAGACCCGCATCTTTTTGAGCGAACAGAGAAAATCGAGCAATTTACAAATTTTGCAATAAGCTCAGGGAAAGTTAACCAAAACAAAGCGGTAATTACAATTCCTGTTGTTGTACACGTGGTTTACAATACAACAGCACAGAATGTTTCTGATGCACAAATTCAGTCACAATTGAATGTATTGAATAAGGATTTTAGAAAATTAAATACCGATTTGAATTTAATACCTTCAACATTTTCAAGTTTAGTTGCAGATGCAGAGATAAATTTTTGTTTGGCAAATAGAGATCCTAGCGGAAACGCTACTACCGGAATCATTCGTGTACAAACTAGTCAAGCTTCTTTTTCTACCAATGACGGTATGAAGTCTGCAGCTTCAGGAGGAAGTAATGCTTGGTCGACAAATCAATACTTGAATATTTGGGTTTGTAACATGAGTGGTGGGATTTTAGGTTATGCACAATTTCCTGGAGGTGCGGCAGCTACTGACGGTGTTGTAATCGGATATACTTGTTTTGGAACCACTGGAACAGCTCAAGCACCATTCAATAAAGGAAGAACAGCTACTCACGAAGTTGGCCATTGGTTAAATTTACGTCACATTTGGGGTGATGCAACATGTGGTAGTGATTTAGTTTCTGACACACCAGTTCACAACACATCTAACTATGCTTGTCCATCTCATCCAAGATCTAACTCATGTGGAACTTCCGCTGAAATGTTTATGAACTATATGGATTATGTAGACGACGCTTGTATGCAAATGTTCTCTAACGGTCAAAAAGCTCGTATGCAAGCACTATTTGTTTCAGGAGGTGCGCGAGCAAGTTTGGCAACTTCACCAGGGTGTTCAGGTTCAACAGGCGGCGGAACAACAACCCCAGCTTATTGTGCCGCAACTGGAGGCAATTCTCAAATTGAATGGATTTCAAATGTAAAATTCAATACAATAAACAATACAACAACTGGAAGCGGTGGATATGCAAATTACACTTCAATTTCTACTCCTGTAACAAAAGGAACAGCATACACTTTAACTTTAACTCCTAGTTTTGCGACCACAGCTTATCCTGAATATTTTAAGGTTTATATTGATTATAATGGCGATTTAGACTTTGCAGATGCAGGTGAACTTGTTTACACATCACCAGGAACAACTGCTGCGGTTACCTCATCTATTACGATTCCTACTACGGCAATAACTGGAAATGTTAGAATGCGCGTAATTATGAAAGACGGAGCAATTACAGGTCCTTGTGAGTCATTTACATACGGTGAAGTTGAAGACTATACTCTTTCAATTCAAGCGGGAACGACAGGAACAACTTGCTCAGCTCCAACTGGAATGACAAATTCAACTATTGGAACAACAACAGCTACAGTTTCTTGGACTGCTGCTTCAGGTGCATCAAACTATACTGTTCAATACAAACAATCAACCGCTACAACGTGGACATCTGTTTCTACTGCGAGTACAAGTTATAATTTAACTGGATTAACAGCATCAAAAACGTATAACTGGCAAGTAAGAACAAACTGTTCAAGTGGAAGTAGTGCATACGGTGCGGGTGCAAACTTTACAACACAAGCAACAATTACAACATCATGTTCAGATGTATATG
>CAMDGP010000135.1 GCA_945897765.1 Chitinophaga pinensis | reverse complement strand
ATTTGTCGCGTAAATTAAGGCGAATGAGTTTCTATATCCATCAAAAATACAATTGGCCGAATTTTATTTGGAAGAGTGAAGATTTTATGAATTTACTGAGCGAAGCAAGAAATTTGCAAGGTCGTTTAATGGGCAAAATGGAATCGCTTGGCTTTGAATTAAAGGATGAAGCTTTGCTGAACACCTTGACTTTGGATGTTCTCAAGTCCGCTGAAATTGAAGGAGAGTTGTTAAATCCAGAGCAAGTTCGTTCGTCGATTGCACAACGATTGGGAATGGAATTCGCTGGAATTACCCCTTCAGATAGAAATGTGGATGGGATGGTCGATATGCTGATAGATGCCACACGTAATTGTAATGAACCCTTAACCAAAGAACGTCTTTTTGATTGGCATGCAGCTTTATTTCCAATGGGGAGAAGTAGTATTTTCAAAATAATTGTGGGGGATTGGAGAAAAGACACCAATGGTAAAATGCAAGTTGTTTCTGGTGTTGCAGGACGAGAAAAAATTCATTTTCAAGCACCAGACGTAGAATTACTTGAGTTAGAAATGAACCGATTTTTGACTTGGTTCAATGATGAAAAAGAACTGGATTTAGTGCTCAAAGCAGCAATTGCTCATTTGTGGTTTGTCACCATTCACCCATTTCAAGATGGTAATGGTCGTATTACGAGAGCGTTGACCGATCTTTTATTAGCGCAATCCGACAAAAGTACACAGCGATTTTACAGCATGTCTGCACAAATTAGAATAGAAAGAAATGAATATTATTCCATTCTAGAAAACACTCAAAAAGGTGAATTAGACGTTACTGCTTGGATTAAATGGTTTTTAAACTGCTTAATAAATGCATTAAAAGCATCCGATAAATTACTCAAACAAGTTTTAATAAAAGCTAATTTTTGGAATAAAAATGCAGCAATAAACCTGAATGAAAGACAACGAAAAGTTTTGAATAAATTGCTTGATGGATTTGAAGGAAAACTAACTTCCGGTAAATGGTCAAAACTAACTAAATGTTCAAAAGACACTGCAATTCGTGATATTAATAATTTGATTACTAGAGAATTAATCCAAAAAGAAGCAGCAGGAGGAAGAAGTACTTCGTATGTATTGAAGAATGTTATAGAATAAAAAACATTTTTGTTCTAAGTTTTATTCGATTTCTGTTAATGTGTTTTTCTCGTTGTTTTAGTAAATATTATTTTTCTCATTCTAACCGTATTTTCATAAATCTATACAAATAGGAATTGATGACAGAAAACCAGTTTAAAAATCAGGTAACGAAATTGGAATTGCAGCAGCCTATGGTGTTTCGTCAAAAAATTACGCTCAAAGTATTGCAATGGGATTGGCACTTGGTGTTGCTTTCGGAGCAATTTTTGACATAATCAAAAACAAAAAGTAATTCGGTTACAAAAGTTCGTTCGCTAAATTCACCAATTCAGAACGTTCACTTTTCCTTTTTAGCCATCCTTTTTTTACGGATGGTCTACATACTAGTGTTCACATTAACAACTTCTTAATATTGGAATAATCTTTTTAAAACAAATATTTTAAAACGGACAATTTTTCCAAAATCGTTTTTTCAAGTTGTAAATCGATTTTCTCAGATTCAATTTTTCTTGCTTCAAAAGATGCTAAGGTGTTTAATAAGATATTTTCTGTTTGATTTGGATAATTTACTTGAATCGATTGTCCTTGACTTAACCATAGATTGATCGTTCTATGATGTGCTAAATTTAGACTTTCAAGAACGGTGACACCCATTTTTTCAAGCACAGCTGCATTACAAAATTGTTCATATTGACCTTTCATTGGAATCACTAATAATTTCTTTTTCAAATACAACGCTTCAGCTGGCAATTCAAAACCCGCTCCGCACAAAACGCCTTTACAATTGATTAAATGTTTCTGAAAATTTTCTTGGTCTATTGGATGAAAAGTTACGTTACTTATGGTATTTTCTGAAAGTGTGTATTTTGAAAAAACTTCCCATTTAACTGGAAATAATTGAAGAAATCGAAGAATAACTTCATCGTGAAAAGCAGGAAGATAAACAGTATAATAATCTTGATTTTGAGTTTCAATATTTTGTAAGGCTCCACGAATAACAGGTGTATAAATATTATCATCAAAAGCATCGAAATGAAAACCAACTTTATGTTTTGTCGGACAATTGTGATTGAGTATGTATTTTCCAATTCTGTTATTTACAGTTGTTTTAGGAGAGTTTGGATGAATAACACCCGCTTGATGACTCATTTCTACACAAGGAATTCCATGCATTAGAGCTGACCATGCTGAAACAGGTTCAAAATCCGTGATTACTAAATCAAATTGCTTAACTGGAAAAGTGCGGATTTCATTCAAAAAATCAATTGGATGCGATTTGAAAACTGTTCTCAATAAATCGATATTTCCATTTTTGCCGCTCAAAAATGTCAATCCAGTTTTTTTGTAATGTATTTCAAAGTTGGATTGAATTTGCGATTGCGTTCCGCTTACTAAAACGGTTGTGTCAACATGTTTATTCAATAGTGGAATGATTTCTTCAGCACGTGATAAGTGACCATTTCCAGTTCCTTGTATGGCGTATAAAACTTTCATTGTGTTTTAAAATTTAAGTTTGAAATAACGTCTTCAAATAATTGCTCGTAGTTCAACGCATTGGTATATTGCGATTCGTGGTATTTACTGTACGTCTCTATTGAAGTTGGATCGTGTTTGTACAAAGTCCATTCACCAGAATTGTATTCCAAAGCAGTAGAATTTTCAACCCAATCACCCGAATTAAGATAAGTAACAGAACCTCCAGAATTAGTTTTTATTTTTTTAATTTGCGGTTGGTGAATGTGTCCGCAGACCACATATTGAAATCCGTTCTCTATTGCGATTTCTGCAGCTGTTTCTTCAAAATTATTTACGTATTTTATGACACCTTTCACGCTGTCTTTAACTTTTTTTGAAAGAGAAATTCTCCCTTTACCCATTTTTTCACTGAACCAATTCACAATTGTATTTATAATGATCAACAAATCGTAACCTTTTCCGCCTAGTTTTGCAATCCATTTCGAATGCTTCATTGTGGTATCAAAGACATCGCCGTGAAAAAACCAAGCGTTTCCAGTTTTCAAAGGCAAAATGAGTTTGTTTTGAATTTCAAAATTTCCAATTTTAAAACCTTTAAATTTTCGTAGCATTTCATCGTGATTTCCAGTTATGTAATAAACCTTTGTTTCTTTTGAGAGAAGAGTTGCAATTTCTTTCACGACTTGCATGTGGTCTGCAGGAAAATAATGTTTACTGAATTGCCAAATATCAATGATGTCTCCATTTAAAATAAGAATTTCAGGTTGAATAGACCGTAGGTAGGCCACCAATTCATTAGCTCTAGAACCATACGTTCCGAGATGCACATCCGATATGACAACAATTTCAACTTTTCTTTTTTGACTCATTTTTAAGAATTTAGTCAAATATCCAAATTAAATATTGTTTAAATTTTAATCTAAAATTATGATTCAAAAACATTTTAACTTCCTAGTGTTGAAAGTAATACAAGTTTTATTTTGATTTAATAATTTGTTGTTTTAGTTTTTATTTTACCACTCTTTTTGAGACACTTTAGAACCATAGCATAAACTTACTTCTCGGTCATGCATCCTATCTAAGACTCCTTTGAGAAGTTGGGAGTTTTGGTGTATAGAATTAATCTATGTTTTTGGAATAATTTTTAGATTTAATAACTTAGATTTTTTTTTGCACTATTTGATTTTGGAAGATAAAATGAGAAATGAATCAAATAATTCTTCTCTAACTATCTTTCCCATTCCAAAAACCTACAATCTAACTTACTTTTCTTATTTTTGAAAGTAGAAATTGATTATGTCAAATAAAACTCCAAATTTTTTAACGATTCCACCTTCGCCAACTGTGGATAAGGTCGGTGTAGAAGAACGTGTGGCGCGCTTTCAAACTCGAAGTATAAAAAATCAAACCAAAGAACAAGGGCTGAAAATGATCTTGAATATGATTGATTTAACAACCCTCGAAGGAAAAGATACGCCCGGAAAAGTGAAACAAATGTGCTACAAAGCGCAACATCTCCACGATGAATTCCCAGGTTTACCAACCGTTGCAGCTGTTTGTGTTTATCCTTCGATGGTGGCAATTGCCAAAAAAGAAGTGCAAAACTCAGGAGTGAAAGTTGCTTCCGTTTCTACTGCCTTTCCTTCAGGACAAGCACCTTTAGCAGTGAAAATTGCAGATACAAAATTTGCAGTCGAATCTGGAGCGGATGAAATCGATATGGTTATCTCTCGCGGAAAATTTCTAGCTGGCGAACATAATTTTGTTTTCGATGAAATTGCTTCCATTAAAGAAGCTTGTGGTGCGGCGCGCTTAAAAGTCATTTTGGAAACAGGAGAATTAGTTACATTGGACAACGTTCGTAGAGCAAGTGATATCGCTATTTATGCTGGCGCTGACTTTATCAAAACGTCCACTGGAAAAATTCAACCTGCGGCAACGATGCAAGTAACTTACACAATGTTAATGGCCATTCGCGATTATTACGACGAAACAGGAATTATGATTGGAATGAAACCAGCTGGAGGAATTTCAACTTCTAAATTGGCATTGCACAACTTGGTTATGGTGAAAGAAATCCTTGGTGATGCTTGGCTAACGAATGAATGGTTTCGCTTTGGAGCAAGTAGTTTAGCAAACGATGTATTGATGCAAATTTTAAAAACAAAAACTGGAGTATATCAGTCTTCAGATTATTTTTCTATCGATTAATTATGGCACAAGATCAAGCAACTTGGGAATATGCACCGGCTCCGGAAGGAACGGGACATATTAAATTAAATAAAAAATATAACTTATTTATCGACGGAAAATGGGTAGTCCCTTCGTCTAAAAAATACTTTGAAACGATCAATCCTGCCACGGAAGAAGTACTGGCTGAAATCGCTTACGCAAACGAAAAAGATGTTGATTTAGCGGTGAAAGCTGCTCGAAAAGCATATACAAATGTGTGGTCGAAAATGCATGCCTCGGAACGAGCAAAATATATTTATCGCATTGCTCGATTGATGCAAGAAAGAGCAAGGGAATTTGCTGTTATTGAGTCACTTGACGCTGGAAAAACCATTCGCGAATCAAGAGATATTGATATTCCTTTAGCTTGCAATCATTTTTTTTATTACGCAGGTTGGGCAGATAAATTAGAGTATGCTTTTCCAAATCGAAAAGTTGAGTCTTTAGGAGTTGCTGGACAAATTATCCCTTGGAATTTCCCATTATTAATGGCTGCTTGGAAAATTGCTCCGGCTTTAGCCGCTGGAAATACCGTTGTTCTTAAACCTTCTGAAACAACTTCTTTAACTGCTTTGAAATTGGCTGAAATTATTGAAGAATCCGGCTTACCAGCAGGAGTTGTGAATATCGTTACCGGTTATGGCGATACAGGTGCAGCAATTGTTAATCATCCTGATGTAAATAAAATTGCATTTACAGGTTCGACGGCTGTTGGAAAATTAATTCAAAAAGCAATAGCTGGAACACACAAAAAATCCACCTTGGAATTAGGCGGGAAATCGGCGAATATCATTTTTGAAGATGCACCAATCGATCAAGCCGTTGAAGGAATTATCAATGGGATTTTCTTCAATCAAGGTCACGTTTGTTGCGCTGGATCGCGCTTGTTTGTTCAAGAAGGAGTTGCTGATAAAGTAATTCGCAAGTTAAAACAACGCATGGAAAGTTTGTATGTTGGCGACCCAATGGACAAAAACACAGACATCGGAGCAATTAATTCTAAACAACAATTGGATAAAATCAATAAATATATTCAAATTGGAATCGAAGAGGGTGCAGAAATGTATCAACCAAGTTGTGAAATCCCTTCCAAAGGCTATTTTTGCGCACCAACGTTGTTTTTAGATGTTGCACAATCAAGTGTGATTTCACAAGAAGAAATTTTTGGCCCTGTCCTGACGATTCAAACTTTTAGAACAGTGGACGAGGTAATTCAAAAAGCAAATAATTCACCGTATGGTTTAGCTGCAGGTGTTTGGACAGACAAAGGTTCACGCATTTTTAACTTAACTACAAAATTAAAAGCTGGTGTAATTTGGGCAAATACATACAATAAATTTGATCCAACTTCACCTTTCGGAGGCTACAAAGAAAGTGGATTTGGTAGAGAAGGTGGAATGCACGGATTGAGCGCGTATGTAAAATTGAGTTGAATACAATGTAAAATTTAGGATGTAAAAT
>CAMDGP010000134.1 GCA_945897765.1 Chitinophaga pinensis | reverse complement strand
ACAGGGGTAACTGATAGATCTACTGTTCGAATTGTTAAAGCAGCTGGTTCAAATAATCCTGCTTCTAGCCATACAACTTGGACAGCTCTTACTTTTGGATCGACTCCAGTTGTGGGTAATGATAATTCTGATTTTAAAGTTTCAGGAACCACAACCGGTTTCAGTTGGTTGGGCGCTGGAGGTGGCAATAGTAACCCACTCCCTGTTGAATTAATTTCTTTCAATGGTTTATGTGAGGATAATCAAACAACGCTTTCATGGCAAACTGCATCTGAATTTAACAGTTCGTATTTTGAAGTTCAAAAATCAATAGATGGCATTAATTGGAGGGTAATCAACACACAAGATGCATCCGGAAATAGTACAGAACTTTTGACTTATCAAGCAATTGATGATTCTAATACAGAAGAAAATGCTTACTATCGTTTAAATCAAGTAGACGAAAACGGTGAGGAAAACATGTATGATCCTATTTTTATCGGTTGTGATGAAACAACTAGTTCAATAAAAACGTATCCAAATCCAAGTGATAATTCGTTCCAACTGGTTGTAACTGATAATAATCTAATTGGAAAAACAACTTTTGAAATGATAGACATAAAAGGAAAAATTATTACTTCTAAGGCGTTTAATATAGTTGAAGGTGTTAATAGTTTGATGATTAACGAAAATGTACAACCAGGAGTTTATTACATCAAATTGATTAACGGTGTTTACACAACTGAAGTTGTGAAACATGTTGTAAGATAAATTGTACTAATTTTTCAAAGGCTCTCAAGTATTTGGGAGCCTTTTTTGTTTTTATGGATTTTAAATTAAAGTTCTTGTAACCAATTATTAACTTCCACCTCAGTAATCACGAACAAGGCATTTAGAATATTTTCTCCGTTTTATTTTATATCAAGTGTACAACAACATGAATTCCTAGTCACAGCATTATTTTGAATCACTTTACTTGAGGAAATCGCAAAATTTGTAAATTGCTCGATTCGCTCTGAAAAATGAGGATCTTCCACTAATATGCCTTTATGATTTTCCATTGCATAACAAGAACGCTGCTGACCGAAAGAAACCAATAATCTTAAAATGATTAGACAGATTAATTGTTTCTTTTCTTTTCTTTTCTTGGTCTTTCTTAAACGAATATTAAATTTATCTAATTTATTAATAGTTAACTTCTTAATTATTATTTTTACTCAAAAATTTTGTATTATGAAAAATGTTTTATTTCTCTTGATTTGCATTGCAAATTTTGCATCTGCGCAAGTTTTTCCAACTTCCAAGTCTAATTATTCAGAAAGTAAAGTAAATGGAGATATTCCTGTATATTTTCAAAACAGACTCGTTAATATTTCCAAAAATGGGGGAGTTCCTTCTTCTGAATTAATTATTAATCAAGAAGAATTAACTGGAAAAAATAATTCATATTTTTCAATTAAACCTAGTCATGGTTTTTCATGTTTTGGAGTTGGATGGGTAAGTCAAGAAATAAATCCAGATCTTGAAAAATATACTGTTTCTTTTCGTACTAAAAGTCACGATGGTAAATGGTCTGATTGGAAGGAAATGACTGCTGAAGTTGGACCAAATGAAACTCCCACTCAAATGGTATGGACCGATGCAATTTTCACAACGGATGCAACTACTCATAAAGAAATTGAATTGATTGTTAATTTTCCTGTAGAACCATCTGAAATTAAAGTTCATTTGTTTGATGGGAACTTTAAAACATCAGAAGATTATTTATTGGATAAAGATTCTAGTGGAGAAATTCAGAAAAACACTGATTGTCCAGCTTTTCCTGGGATTATAACACGTGCACAATGGTGCGGCGGATCTGCCTCATGTACTCAAGTAAATACCTCTTACACACCCACGTATATTAACCCAACACATGTTGTTATCCATCATGGGGCATCTCCTGATACGTATACTTCTGGTCAAACAGTTGTTCAGTCTTATTATAATTATCATGTAAATACGCTTGGTTGGACTGATATTGGATATAATTATTTAGTGGATAAAAGTGGAAATTTCTTTCAAGGAAGACACAATCCAGATATTGCAAATTCTGACGTTAGGGGCGCTCATGCTGGAGACGCAAATAGCGGTTCAATTGGGATTAATTTCCCCGGAAATGCCGATGTTACCATTGCGACATCTATTCAGATGCAACGAGTTTCGGAAATATTAGCGTGGTGGTTTGATAAAAAAGGATGGGATCCGTTATCTTCCGCATCCATGCAAACTCAAGCATACGGTGTATTAACCTTGCCCCGTATTAATGGCCATAAAGACGTAGGACAAACTGCTTGCCCTGGAAATAATTTATATGGTAGATTGGTGAATTTGAAGAACGATGCAAAGCAAATCATCACTAATTGCAATAGCTGCACGAATCCAACTAGTTTGCTAGCTTCAAATGTGACAAGTTCTTCGGCATCTTTAAATTGGGGCGCCGTGCAAAACGTGGTTAGTTATACCATTCAATACAAAGCATCTAATTCAACAACTTGGATGACAACAACAGCGACTACAAATTCGAAAGCGATTTCAGGATTATCTGCTTCAACTTCTTATCAATTTAAAGTAATGAGTAATTGTAGCGCAACAAGCAGTATTTATTCTACCGTTCAAACATTCGCAACACTTGCTCCTCCCCCTGTATTTATTACACTAGGAACTGGAACAACTGCCTATTCTGGACACCCATATTCTGCATCCTATATGGATGAGCGTTCGCAATATATTATTACTAAAAGTGATTTATTAGCATCGGGATGGTCCTCACTAACGCCCGTTCTACATTCAGTTGCTTTTCAAGTGTCTACTCCAAGTTCAACAATATTGAATTCATTTACAATCCGAATTGCACATACCAGCTCGGCAAGTTATACAAATGGAAATTTTATTTCAGGTACCTCTACAGTAACTACCTACACGGGATCAATTACCACCATTAATGGATGGAATACTTACACATTTAGTACTCCATTTAATTATAACCAAACAATGAATTTACTAATCACGGTATCATTTAATAATAATGTAGTTGGCGCCAATTCAATTGTGCAATCAACCATTTTATCTACCTATAAATCATTGTTCAAAAGAGATAACTTAACAACTTCTACCATCGCATCAACGTCCATAGGTACTCAAAGTTATTATCGTCCAAATATGCGCTTAAAATTCGGTTCAAACATTGTTAGCGGTGTTACATCTTTACAAGTGCAAAATGAAGAAGAAGATTATACGCAAATTTTAGAAAAAAAATCTTTAGTAGTTTATCCAAATCCAATGGGAATAACCAAGAGAATTATGTTTACATATGACGAAACAAGTAATCAACCATATCAAGTTCTTATTTTTGACCAATTGGGTCGCGTGGTTTATTCGTCCGAGAATGTGTTATTAAATGAATTTGAAAATAGTATTGAATTAGATAAAGATTTGCAACAAGGAAATTATTTACTAAGAATTCAAAATAATGAAGCATTAATCAATGAACGATTTACCGTATTTGGTGATTAGTTTTACTTGTTTTGGAATGACCTCTTCTACCTTCAAGGATTTTCGTGAGTCTTTATTTATCTTATAACCGTACCTAATTGAATGTCCTTAATTCTAAAGACTCATAGGTAGCAATAGTATATGCAAATGTATTAATGAACCATTCTATTCTTTCTGATATTCAAGTTCATATTTCTACGTTATATTTCAAAGTGAAGATTTGAAAAGTAGTGGCAAAGTGTTTTTTTTGGCAAAACTCAAGAAAAATCTGCCTTGTTGCAAACTGCATTTTCAATACTTTTATTCATCCAAAATAATAAAAAATTAAATGGATATCAAACCCTAATTGATAAGGTTTTTCTAATTTTTTGACATAAAATTTATCCATGATTTTAGTCGTTTTTCACCATTAGTAAGTGAAAAAGTTTATTTCAAACAAGAAAAAAGTAACTCCAATAGAAAATGGCGAAAATTAAAATTACAGCGGATCGTCAAAAAATCAAATCTTTAAACCAAAAATTAATAGCCAAACACTATTCAATATAAAACTCATTACTTTTTTCCCGTCAAATAAAATTATATTTGCTGAATTGAATTTTTAAATGAAGTTGAAAGACGTAAAAACAAACTATATCATCGGAATTGGACGTTCTGGAACTTCACTTTTAATGTCGTTGTTAGGGGCGCATCCGAACATTCACGCAACACCAGAGAATTATTTTAGTATTTTTTTTTCGCAAGCTTTTCAAAATAAAACATGTTTTTCGCCCCATGATATTCGTTTGATGCACCGATTCAATATTGCTTTTGGAAAATTGCAACCTTATGTGGCTTTTAATTATGTTTTAAACAATGAAAGTAAATTACTGAAAAATGGTTTCAAAGGAACGTATCACGAATTATGCAATGAAATTTATAGGTCGTTTCAGCACACAACTTTGCAAAATACTGAAGTAAGTGCAATCATTGATAAAAATCCTTCTAACACGCTTTTTATAAACAAGTTACTTAAAATCAATCCCGAAGCTAAGTTTGTTTTAATGATCAGGGATTATCGAGCAAACATTTTATCGCGCAAAGAAAGTATTCATCTTTTCACAGCAGACGTTGCTTTTAACTCCTTTCGTTGGAATTATTTCACAATGAAAGCCCTACGATTAAAAGAATGTTTTCCAGAAAAAGTGTTACTCATTCGCTACGAAGATTTAGTTAATTCGACAGATGAGACGCTCCAATCTGTTTTTTCATTTTTAGAGGTTGAAACTATCAATTCTGAAGATTTAAGAGAAAGAGAACGAGTGAGTTATTTGGATTTTGAACAAGATGAAAAATTGAAATCATCAGATAGGATTCAAAAAAAATATGGAGATTTAGCTAAACCTATTTTCAAAAATCGAACGGATAAATGGAAAGAAAGTTTATCACTTTTAGAAATTCAAATTTCTGAGTCGATTTGCGGTAAAACAGGTGCACAAGTTGGCTATCAAATGACACACGAAATTTCTTTCCTAATGTTGCTTGTTTTTAAATTCAAAAATGTGTTTAAATCACTGAAAGTCAATTTAATTTTTCAGAAAGATTACCTTTTCTTTTACCTTCCAATTGAATTTAAATTAAAACGATTTGAAAATTTTGTGGAGAAAGTTGATGTTAAACGTTCAACCGTAAACAAATGAATTTTACGAAAGAGAAACTGGACGCCATTCAAGTTCATTTCATTCTATGTACAGAACGGACAGGAAGTTCACTTTTGAGTTTAATGCTCAACCTTCATACAAAAATAATTTGTCCATCAGAAGAACAATTTGCTCTTTACTTTTCGAATAAATATAGACAAAAAGTAAATTGGACCGATAACGATATTGAAAAGTACGTAGAGGAATTCTGCTTGCTTTTTGAAAAAAATAGCGATTTATATTTTAGTGATAAGCAAACATTTTTGCGCAATCTCAATCAACATCGCGAAATTTTGAATTACAGTCGACTTATCAAATTAAGTTACTTGCATTTTATAGAAATGAAGGATAAGTCTGAAATTGAGGTAATTGTAGATAAGCAGATTAAGTATTTTTTCCATTTACCAGAGTTGATCAAATTATTTCCGACCGCAAAATTTATTGTTCTGACCAGAGATGTAAGAGACAATATCATTTCTAAAAAGAACCGCGCATTGAACTGGAATCAACATCCTTTTTTCTTGGCTTATTTGTGGTCGCAGAGTTATTCAAATATTCATTTACTCAAAGATAAAAGCGTTTTGTTGGTAAAGTTTGAGGATTTTATTGCGCATTCAGAAACGACCTTAACCAAGATTTGTCATTTTTTAAATCAAGAATTTCAAACTTCAATGCTACAGACTGAAGGCGTTTTTAATCGTTTGATTGATAGTAAAAAAGAGCGTTTGAATAAACAATATGTCGAAAAACTAAAGGACTTTCATAGCGGATTAAACAGTGTTCCAAACACAAAAAAGATTGGTGTATACAAAGATATGGATGCAAACGAATTGCGAGTAATTGAATCAATTTGCGGAAAGTTGCTCGAAAATTTTGATTATACACTCACTGAAGAACAAGTAAATAACTTTTCAATCAAAAAATTGTATTATTCTTTTTTAGCTAAATGTTACCGCGCTTATTTATTGAAGTATTATCTTAAAATACCTCTTTCGATTAAAGTTTTTATCAAAAAATTGCGAAGTAAAAAAATAGAAGTTTAATAAATCCTGAAAAGATTAACCAATTTAATTCCAAGGAATGCAAAAGGTCTGAGCATTAAGGCTGTAAAG
>CAMDGP010000133.1 GCA_945897765.1 Chitinophaga pinensis | reverse complement strand
ATGAACTGCAACGGCTGCTTTACGAAACGTTGTTGAATCTATTGTGTTTTCATTCGAAAAGCGATAGGGATAAAACTCAATATGCGACTTAACGCCAGGTAAATATTGTTGAATCTTTTCTTGAAGTAATTTGATTTTAGATTCCATTTTTTTATTAACGAGCTGAATTCACGATTTTAAAAAAATCATCTTGTAAGAAGTGCATGTTTTCAGTTTTACCAACAAATTGAAAAACATAAAATGATTTGTTTATTTTTTTTGTCGCAATAAAGTATGTGCTCGTTTGGTCTGAATCCCATTTGTTTTGGCGGTTGAAGTTCTCAATAATTACTTGTGATAAACAATTTTTATTTAGCTGTTTAATTTCAGAAATGCGATACCCAGCATCATAATTACCTATTAACGAAACTAGGATACTGTTAACGTAATTTTTTTGAACAGCATGTAAATTTGATTTTTGATTATTTACATATTGCAAATAAGTGGCGCTTGTATCGCTAAAAATTTCCACACTAAAATATAAAAACAAAGATTGAAGACTGTATTGTTTAGAGGAGTATTTGTTAATAGTATAATCAAAACTAACTTCTTCCTCGAATTTTTGTGGTAGAACAAATGAAACACTTTTGAAGCTAAGTTTTTTCCATTTTTTAAAATCCATTTTGTTTGCGTACAATTCATTAGCTGCTTTTGTTGACGAATTCGAAATTGGACAAGCTACAAGCAGCGGAAGTATTAACGCAAATAGAAAAATTGTTCGGATCATATTTTCAAAAATACAGAAAATAGTTAATTCAATACTTAAAAGTACAGATTTCATTTATTTTTGATTTTAGCCTAAAAATATAGGGGGTATGTTTAAAAATTATGATAAAAATTTGGTATTACCCCCTAAAAATTTTTAATTTTGCTCAGAAAAATATAAAAAAATGGCTACAAAGAGATTAAAAGCGTATCAAGATGTTCTAAACAGAGAACCTAAACATGTTGATTATGACGGTAAGTTGTCCGAATTATTTGGGGTGAATGTTTTTCATATTGACATTATGAGAGAATTTCTTCCATCTGAAACTTACAAATCAATGGTAGAATCAACTCAAAATGGAACACGTTTAGACCGCAAGAATGCAGATCAAGTCGCATCAGCAATGAAAGATTGGGCAATTTCCAAAGGTGCAACACATTATACACATTGGTTTCAGCCTTTAACTGGAGCAACTGCTGAAAAACACGATGCATTTTTAAAACCAATCGGACCAGGAAAAGCAATTGAGCGTTTTGATGGCGATTTGTTAGTTCAACAAGAACCAGACGCATCTTCTTTCCCAAATGGTGGAATAAGAAATACATTTGAAGCGAGAGGTTACACTGCTTGGGATCCATCTTCACCAGCTTTTATGATTGGAAAAACCCTTTGTATACCAACAATTTTCATCTCTTATACTGGAGAATCACTAGATTTTAAAATGCCTTTATTGAAAGCTTTACACGCAGTTGATCAAGCTGCAGTTGAGGTTTGTCAATACTTTGATAAAAATGTAACGAAAGTAAATGCGACTTTAGGTTGGGAACAAGAATATTTCTTAATTGACCAAGCTTTATATAACGCGCGTCCTGATATTTTAATGACTGGAAGAGCTTTGTTTGGTCATGCTCCAGCAAAAGGTCAACAATTAGAAGATCATTATTTTGGTTCAATTCCTGAGCGCGTAACGGAATTTATGAGAGAATTTGAGATTGAATCATTGAAGTTAGGGATTCCTGTTACGACTCGCCACAATGAGGTTGCACCAAACCAATTCGAATGTGCTCCGATTTTTGAAGAATGTAATTTGGCAAATGACCACAACTTATTGTTGATGGATTTAATGGAGAAAATTGCTCGAAAACATAATTTTCGAATTTTATTCCATGAAAAACCATTCGCTGGTGTTAACGGTTCTGGAAAACATAACAACTGGTCATTAAGTACTAACACAGGTGTCAATTTATTGGCTCCAGGGAAAAATCCGAAATCAAACTTACAGTTCTTGACGTTTTTTGTAAACACAATTAATGCAATCTATGATAATGCAGATTTGTTAAGAGCAGCAATAGCATCAGCAGGAAACGACCATCGTTTGGGTGCTAACGAAGCCCCACCAGCAATTATTTCAGCATTTATTGGCACCCAACTTTCTGCTTTGTTAGATGATTTAGAGCAAAATGTGAAAGCTGGAAAAATGACTCCACAAGACAAAACAGAGTTAAAGTTAAACATCGGAAAAATCCCACAAATTTTGTTGGATAATACGGATAGAAATAGAACTTCACCGTTTGCATTTACAGGAAACAAGTTTGAGTTTAGAGCTGTTGGGTCTTCTGCAAATTGCAGTTCAGCTATGATTGTTTTAAATACAATTATGGCTAAACAATTGAAAGACTTTAAGAAATCGGTAGACGCACGCATTGATAAAGGTGAATCTAAAGATGAGGCTATTTTAAAGGAACTTCAAGTTTTAATTAAACGTTCTAAAACAATTCGCTTCGAAGGAAATGGTTATGGTGACGAATGGGTGGTTGAAGCTGAAAAAAGAGGTTTATCAAACCACAAAGACACACCGAGAGCTTTAAAAATATGGGATGACAAAAAAGTTGCAGATTTATTTGAAGAAATGAATGTTCTTTCTGCAAGAGAATTAGAAGCTAGAAAAGAAATTGAATTTGAGAATTATGTATTAAAAATCCAAATCGAATCGCGTTTGATGGGTGACATGACTCAAAACTACTTTATTCCTGCTGCAACTGAATATCAAAATAGATTGATTCAAAATGTTCAAGGTTTAATCTCAATCTTTGGCGATAAAGCTGGAAAGCAAAATGGAAAAGCAATCATCGAGATAATCGAAGAAATTTCAGGCCACGTTAATGCAATGAAAAAGGCTTCCGATACTATGTTGGAAGAAAGAAAATCAGCAAATAAACACGATCACGCTGAAGCAAAAGCATTTGTATACTGTGATAAGGTAAAGCCTTATTTTGATGAAATTCGTTACCACGCCGACAAATTAGAGTTACTTGTTGACGACGAATTATGGCCTTTGCCGAAATTTAGAGAAATGTTATTTACAAGATAAAACCGACTGCTGTAAATGATTCGAACGTGTGTTAAGCAATTAGCACACGTTTTTTTTGATTAAAAAGCAGATGAAAGAGCAAGTTTTATTAACTCGTGGTAAACATTTTTATTTTCTTTCATGGGAATTAAAATCTCATAAGAATGAGCATTGACTTTTTTAAATTCCACATTTTTTGTTGTTTGAAGAAGGTTTTTAGTTGACTTAAAAACTGGAATTACTTCTATCAGCATCCCTTTCCATCCAGCATTTTCCAGTTCGGTTATCTTGGTTAAGTCACCTGCTATTTTTATAGAATGGCTTGATTTTTCTATTTTTGGAGTACTATTTCGAGTACTTAAATAAATAATTTTTGGAGTTATCTGCGAAAAATAGAGTTTCTCTTTTCCAAATGAAAGTTGATTGTTTTGTATTGGAAATTCTAAATTTAATTGTTTCATAAGGTTTAAGATAAGTGAATCAACTTTCGTTTTTTTATTAAATGAAATCAAAAGGTCAATTCTTGGAATTCCAATAATAGAATCGTTTTCAGTGAATTTAAATCCTGAATAATTTCCAGAGATATGTCTAATGTCTTTAAATGGAAAATTGATTTTAGGTAAAATTGGAATTTGTTGCAATTGTTCGTTCATTTGAATTCCATATTCAACAGGAAATGAAAAATGAAACCCACTTTCCTGCAATAATAATTGTTTCTTTTGCAGGTGCTGCTTTTCATTTGTAATCACTTTAATTCGATTTTTTTGAATGGAAATACTGCTAGACCTAACTAATTTTTTGTTGTCAAAATTGAAAATTGCAATATCTGTTTTTGATTCCAATGAATATTTGAATGACTTTGAAAATTGCTTTTTTAAAGATTTAATGTTTTTCTTGTCTCCTTTTATTAAGAAGCATTTCTCGCTTTCTGTTTCAAAATAGGGTAAATAAAATTTTCCTTCAATTCCTTTTTTATTGGATTTAATTCGAATGATTGAATAATTTTCTCTATCTAAATTGATATTTATCAACTCTATTGGAGCAGTTATATCAATATTAAAGTTTGAAGCTGAAAACTCATTTACATCTTGATTTTTGGAAATAGATTTAAGTTTTTCTAAAACAAGTTCATCTTTAATTACAAAAAGTTCATTGTAAATAAACTTTTTCAATAAATGGATACTTTCAATTCTTGTGTATTGAACTGTATTTATTGGAAGTGAGATTATTGTTTTTTGTTTTTCAGAAGTTTTCCGCTTAGTAATGGAATTGATACTGAATAGAATTAAACCAAAAATCACAAGAATACTTATTTCTTTTATTTTATTCATTGTAAAGTAAAGGTACATCAAAGTTGAATTGATTACTTTTGAAGATGAAAAAAAATATTGCAAGGTTTCTTTTCCGAATTTTTGGCTGGAAAATAGATGAAAGAGGTCCTGAAGTACCTAAAGCTGTAATTGTTGTAGGCCCACATACCTCAAATTGGGATTTTATTATTGGTAGACTTTCCTTTGTACTATTTGGCTTAAAAGGACGATACTTGGTTAAAAAAGAACTTTTTTTCCCACCATTAGGTTGGCTTTTAAAGTGGATTGGTGCAATTCCTGTTGATCGCAAAAGCAATAATAATTTAACTGAAAAAGCAGCAAAGTTATTTAAAACATCAGAATCTCTTTACATTGTATTTTCCCCAGAGGGAACAAGAAGTTACAATCCGAATTGGAAAAAAGGGTTTTATTACATTGCTCAGAATGCAAACGTACCTATTTACATTTGCTACATAGATTTTAAAACTAAAACAGGAGGTTTTCATTCATTATTTTATCCCACTGGAGACGTCAAAAAGGACATTGATTACATTAAAAGTGTAATGAAAAACTATCAAGGTAGATTTCCTGAAAATGGCATACGCTAAAAACCACTTGTTTTTTTGATTGTATTTGTTTTTTTATCGTAACCATAAGGGCAATGTTTACACCCGCTTTTACAGCAATAACCACGTTTCAAATGGTATTTTTCCGTAAACACAATATATCCTTCATCACTCAAATAATAATCTTCAGTGTCTAAATTTGAGCGTTTTGAGAAAGAGGAAAAACCATCAGTCATTTTTTGAGTTATGAATTGGATTAAAGATTTAATTGAAAAGACAAAAGTAGAAAGTTTCGTCTATAGAAAGCTAAACGATTTGAATTGTAAATTGTTCGTTAAAAGAGATGATTTAATCCACGAAGAAATTTCTGGCAATAAAGTTCGTAAGTTAAAATATAATTTAAAGTTTTGTCTAGACAATTCGTTAGCTGGAGTTGTAACTTATGGCGGAGCATATTCAAATCATTTATTAGCAAGTGCGGCAGCGGCTAAACTAACAGATTTAAAAATTATTGGACGAGTTCGTGGAAATGAATTAAATCCAGATTCAAATACGGTTCTTCGAAGATGTCAGGATCTTGGAATGCATTTGGAGTTTTTGGAAAGAAATTATTTTTCAACGATTAAAAAACAAGATGGAATTATTGAAATAGATGGACAAATTTTTTTATCTATTCCTGAAGGTGGTTGTAATTTGAACGGAGTAGAGGGATGTAAAGAAATTATTACCGAATTAGATGATGATTTTGATTATTATTGTTTAGCTCAAGGTACTACAACCACAAGTATTGGAATAGCTCAGTCAATTCCGAAAAGCGCCCAATTAATTGTTGTTCCTGTATTGAAAGGTTTTAATAGTAAAATAGAAATGACTTCTGTAATTGGAGAAAAGGAATATGAAAAAATAGAAAATCAACTCATAATTTTAGATGAATTTCATTTTGGAGGATATGCTAAAACAGATACTATTTTGGATGAATTTATTAAAGATTTCAATGGTCAAAATTCATTTGAAATTGAATCTACCTACACTGGTAAAGCAATGTATGGATTAATGAATTTCATAAAATCAAAAAATATAAGAAATAAAAAAGTCCTCTTTGTTCATACAGGAGGACTTTCAAAATGGAATAAAAGTTAGACTATTTTAATTTCGTTCTTGAAGATGATTTTTTGTATAAACTCATAGTTTTAAAGTAAACTTCAATTGCACCAACACTCGCAGTTGCTTGGCTTAAATAGGACAAATTAGCGTCGAAAGCCAAACCAAATTTAATTCCTTTGATTTTAAATCCCAACGTAGTAATCAATGCATCATTGTGACGATAATAAAAACCGTAGTTCACACAAGTTGTTTTGTTAATCGTAGT
>CAMDGP010000132.1 GCA_945897765.1 Chitinophaga pinensis | reverse complement strand
ACAACAAAGCTTGAACGTCCAGTCCTCCTCAGAAATCTTTTTCGAGGTGGGTTTTTAATTTTTGAAAGCGCAATTCAACATCATGATCCATTTGGCAAAGGTAGTTCATTATTGCCGAATGAACGTGTTTAAGAACGTGTTTTAGTCTTTAACATTCGGACTTCGGACTTCGAGAGCCTCAGTCCTCAGTTTGAAATTCACTTTTAGTTTTTCACTCTCATCCCGATAGCTATCGGGATTTCACTCTCAGTTTTTTGTTTTAATGCGCTTCCAACCAATTCTGCGCCAGCTTCAATTCCACTTCCATCGGAACGGCTAATTGAATCGCACTTTCCATCGCTTCTTTGACCAATAATTGCATCAACATTTCTTCCGAAACATGCACGTCAAAAACAAGCTCATCGTGGACTTGCAGAATCATTTTTGATTTCACTTTTTCGTGCAACATCGCTTTGTGAACCGCAACCATCGCCATTTTGATAATGTCGGCAGCTGAACCTTGAATTGGTGCGTTGACAGCATTTCGTTCGGCATAACCACGCACCACTGCATTTGCAGAATTAATGTCTGGTAAATAGCGACGACGTTTCATAATCGTTTCCACATATCCTTCTTCGCGCGCTTGTGCAATCACTTTGTCCATGTACGATTTAATAGTTCCGTATTGCTCAAAATAACTGTCGATAATCGATTTTGCTTCGGTGCGGGAAATTCCTAAATTCTGTGCTAAACCAAAAGCAGACTGACCGTAAATGATTCCAAAGTTTACCGCTTTTGCTGCGCTACGTTGATCGCGCGTTACGTTTTCAATTTCAGTGCGGAATACTTTTGATGCAGTTGCCGCGTGAATGTCTAATCCATCACGAAACGCTTGAATCATATTCGTGTCTTCGCTCAAAGCCGCAATAATGCGTAACTCAATTTGTGAATAATCGACCGCCATTATTTTATATTCGTTGCTTCGAGCCACAAACGCACGGCGGATTTCACGTCCTTTTGCGGAGCGAATCGGAATGTTTTGCAAGTTCGGATTATTGGAACTCAAACGACCAGTTGCCGTTACTGTTTGCATGAAATTCGTATGAATGCGTCCATCAATTCTGTCAGCGTAAGTTGGCAAAGCATCCACATACGTGCTTTTCAATTTTCGCAATTGACGGTATTCCAAAATCAACGGAATGATTGCGTGCTCGTGCTCGTGTTTTTGTAATATGTCCTCAGAAGTAGCATATTGTCCTGTTTTGGTCTTTTTCGCCTTCGAAGAAATTTTCAGGTGTTCAAACAAAACTTCTCCCAACTGCTTTGGAGAATCTAAATTAAACGGAATTCCAGCGTGTTCTTTGATTTGGCGCTCCAATTCAATCAAGGTTATATCCAATTCTTTAGAATATTCAATCAAGGCGTTCACATCGATTGAAATTCCTTCTTGTTCTATGTCTTTCAACACTTCCACCAAAGGCATTTCCATGTTATAGAACAAGTTGTATAAATGTGGTTTTTGAATTTCTGGCTCAAATAATTGCTTTAATTGGAACGTAATGTCTGCGTCTTCGCAAGCATAATCTGAAATGTCTTCAGGAGCCAAATCGCCCATATTTCCTTGATCTTTGCCTTTTTTACCAATCAATGCTTCGATGGAAATCGGTTGATAATTCAAGTAATATGTTGCCAAGAAATCCATTCCTTGTTTCGCTTCTGGATTGATCAAATAACAAGCAATCATTGTGTCGAAAGTGGGCGCTACCACTGTGATTCCATAGCGGAACAACACTTTCAAATCGTATTTAATATTGTGTGCAATTTTCTCAATCGACGGATCATCGAAGAACGGCTTGAACTCGTGAATGATACTTTTTGCCGCTTCAAAATCTTTTGGAACCGCCACGTAAAATGCTTCGCGCGCTTTGTATGAAAACGAAAATCCAACTAAATCTGCGTGCATCGCTTCAATGTCAGTGGTTTCTGTATCGAAGCAAACTTGTGATTGTTTCAGCAATAATTCCAACAATTCTTTGCGGTCTTCTGGCGAAGTCACCAAATGATAACTTGGTTTTTCTGTAACAATTGTTTTGTAAGAAGCTGTTTCTATTGGCTCTTGTGGCTCCACCATGCTTTGCATTCCAAACAAATCCAATTGTGAAGCATCTGCTGGTTTTGAACCTGTGTTCGATGCAGAAGTTACAACGATATCTGTTCCTAAAATGCGTCGTGCAAGGTTGCTAAATTCTAATTCTGTGAAAATTGCTTTGATTTTTTCATCGTCATGCGGACACATGATCAACTCGTCTTCGTTGAACTCCACGTCCAAGTCAGTTACGATTGTTGCCAATTGTTTCGACTCCAAACCTTGTTGCGCAAAATTGATGACGTTTTCTTGTTGCTTGCCCTTCAATTCGTGTGCGTGTTCAATCAAATTTTCAATTGAACCGTATTTTTGAATCAATATTTTCGAGGTCTTCTCCCCTATCCCAGGAATCCCAGGAATGTTATCTGCCGCATCGCCCCAAAGTCCTAAAATGTCAATCACTTGCTCAGGTCGTTCTACTTCAAACTTCTCACAAACCTCTTTCACTCCCAAAATCTCAGGCGGATTTCCTCCACGACCAGGCTTGAAAATAAAAGACGTTTCTGTTACCAATTGTCCATAATCTTTATCCGGCGTCATCATGTACGTCACAAATCCACGTTGGTCGGCAATTTTAGCAATCGTCCCTACCACATCATCTGCTTCGTAACCAGCCAATTCCAAAATCGGAATGTTGAAAGCTTCCACAATTTGTTTGATTGGATGAATCATCGAACGAATGTCTTCTGGCATTTCTTCACGATGCGCTTTGTAAGCTTCCGAAATTTCAATTCGATGCGTAGAACCTCCCGGCGGGTCAAAAACGACTGCGATATGTGTCGGTTTTTCGTTTTTTATGACGTCAATCAACACATTCGTGAAACCAAAAGCGGCAGACGTATTTTGTCCTTTGGAATTGACACGCGGATTCTTCGCAAATGCAAAATAAGCCCTGTAAATCAGCGCAAAAGCATCAAGTAAAAACAGTTTTTTGGGAGCTTCTTTGGATAACATTTTAATCTTTTTTAAATGGATTCATGCTTTTCATTGGGTTCAATCCTTTTGGAGAAACCGAACGTGTAATGTTTACAGGAAATTTCTTGTAAATGAAGAAAACTCCTCCTTTCACATCGCCAGCTAAATTCAAACGAACAGAGTCTTTTAATGCCATTCCCATCATGCGCATCATTGCTCCATCTTCTAATTCGGCGTGCATTGGTGCAGATAAAGAAACGGTTTGTTTTCCTTTAATTTTCATTTTTTCATCCAAGAAAACATTCGCGAATTTTTTTCCATCAATCGTTACTTCTAACATCGAAGGTTTCACTTTCAAAGCGTACCAATTTGGGTTTTCAATCGTTCCTTTTAAGGTGAAATTGATTTTTCCTTCGTCCATACTGAAACCTTCCTGTCCATCGAAACTTTTGAAAACAGGTTCTTTAAAAGGGGCACACGACATAAATGTTAGTAACGGAATGATAAATAATATTCCTCTTACGGTTGAAAAACGAATTAATCGTTTTTTGTTTTTACTCAAAGTCATTTTTTTAATAGAGTATTAGGTTGATACATTTTTTGTCTAATTTTTTGCTTTTATATTTTATATTTCCAACACATTAGGTAACCCATAAAATTTCACATTAGCTATGTTGTTAATGATAATTGGCTCTTCATTTTTTTTTCTTTTACTTAACGACATTCCTCTATCTGCTAATTCAGCCCAAGATTCGTTTGAATTATAAATATAATGCATAATTGCAGCTTCAAATCTTGCCCTTCCTCTTTTATCTGGCATTTGAGCAATAAAAACTCTAAAAGATTTCAATTGTTTCTCAACTGCATTTAAAATTTCTTCCTTACGCTGATTAAATTCATCACGATGTGTTCTTGCATAAGACCAACCATGCCAAATTTCCTCTCGTTTTCCTTCCTCTGCTTCTGCTACATCAATTACTGTATAATTGCCGCTTTTATATTCTAAAGTATGTTGTCGAAATCTTTTTTTAGTGGATTTGGTTATACCTGCACAATAAATCAAAAAACCATTTTTATATTGAAAAGTCCAAAGATAAATCCCATCTATATCCATTATTTTGTCAATATCGTTTTGAATTTCATAACCAGGCCATGAAAATGGTCCTTGCCATTCTATATTTTTGTTTTCAACTTTTAATATTTCGCATTCCTTTAAATCCACTTTTACTATAGAATTTAGTTGTTAGTTTAGTTTTTAAAGTAGCAATCTTTTAAGCGTTTAATTCGTTGAAATAGTGGTAAAAATAAGGAATCGTTTCAATGCCTTTGTAGTAATTGAACAAACCGTAATGCTCGTTTGGTGAGTGGATTGCATCGCTATCTAAACCAAAGCCCATCAAGATAGATTTCAATCCTAATTCTTGTTCAAACAACGCGATGATTGGAATACTTCCGCCGCTTCTCACAGGAATTGGTTTTTTACCAAACGCTTTTTCATACGCCAAACTTGCTGCTTTGTAACCGATGGAATCAATTGGTGTCACTGCTGCTTGACCACCGTGATGTGGTTTCACAACAACGCGCACTGCATTCGGTGCAATCGACTCGAAGTGTGATTTGAATAATTGTGTGATTTCCTCTGGGTCTTGGTCGGGCACTAATCGCATTGAAATTTTCGCAAAGGCTTTAGATGCAATTACTGTTTTTGCGCCTTCACCTGTGTAACCTCCCCAAATACCGTTTACGTCCAAAGTTGGTCGAATCGAGCCACGTTCAGGAGTTGAATAGCCTGCTTCACCCATAGTGTCTTTTAAGTCCAACGCTTGACAATATGCTTCGTTTGAAAACGGTGCTTTTGCCATTTCAGCGCGTTCTTCGTCCGTTAAATCCACCACTTTATCGTAGAATCCTGGAATGGTAATTTTTCCATTTTCGTCGTGTAATGAAGCTATCATTTCAGCCAATACATTGATTGGATTTGCAACGCATCCACCGTAAAGACCTGAGTGTAAATCGCGATTTGGTCCAGTTACTTCCACTTCAACGTAACTCAAACCACGCAAACCAGTTGTGATTGATGGAACGTCATTTGCCAACATACCTGTATCGGAAACGAGGATAATATCCGCTTTTAATTTTTCTTTATTCTCTTTGATGAAGATACCTAAGTTCTCACTTCCAACTTCTTCTTCGCCTTCAATCATGAATTTCACGTTGCAAGGAAGTTCGCCACTTGACAACATTGCTTCCACTGCTTTCACGTGCATGAACATTTGTCCTTTGTCGTCACAAGCACCACGTGCAAAAATTGCTCCTTTCGGATGCTTGTCGGTCACTTTAATTACTGGCTCAAATGGCGGTGAAGTCCACAATTCCAAAGGGTCAGCTGGTTGTACATCGTAGTGACCATAAACCAAAACTGTTGGCAAAGAAGCATCCATAATTTTATCTCCGTAAACGATTGGGTAACCTGCTGTTTGGCAAATTTCAACGTTGTCAATTCCTATTTTAGTTAAGTTGTCTGCGAGGTGTTGAGCACACGCATGAACGTTCTCTTTGTAGCTTGGATCCGCAGAAATCGATGGAATTTTGAGTAAATCTATTAATTCATTCAAAAATCGCTCTTGATTTTCGCTGATGTATTTTTGGCTATTTTCCATGTCAAATTTTTTGAGTAATCAAAGATGCGAAAAATATTTGCTTTGCTTGCAATTTGTTTAGAATGCGCTAAAATAAATGCCACAGATGCACGAATTAAAGATTTATTGGAATAGTTTTCGAAGTAAGATTTAGGTTTCCTTAAGGTCAAACTCATACTTTTCTAGTATCTATTACAAACAACTCACACTTGATAAACATCTAAAAACAAGGTAATTGTCTCATTGTTTTTTGGTTAAAAACCCTTATGTTTTATTGATGATTAATTTAATTAAAAAGCCTAGACCATATAAATAAGCTTCACTGCTTAAACAATATATTGCTCATTGAAGTGATTTCTGCCATTTGTGGGGTAGAAACATGGAAACAAATGCAAGAATTTGCCATCTTTAAAATTGAATTTTTAAAAACATTTATTGGTCTGCCAAATAGAGTTCCTTCAGATGACACATTTAATCGCGTCTTTTCATCTATTGATACTGAGGAGTTTGAAAAATTATTTGTGAATTGGGCTTCATCCTTGACTCAATCATTTAATAATGAGGTTATTTCTGTTGACGAAAAAATAGTTCAAGATGCAAAATCTCAAGGCGAGAAATCACCTGTTCAAATTGTAAATGAATGTGCAAATCAAAACAATTTGGTTATAGGTTAAGTTAAAGTAGACGATAAGTCTAATGAAATCA
>CAMDGP010000131.1 GCA_945897765.1 Chitinophaga pinensis | reverse complement strand
ACGATATTCCCAGAACAATTCTCCGAACGAAAAGTACACAAGGAACAAATCGAAGTATTGCTAAACAACGCACAATGGGCGCCTACACACGGAAACACGCAACCTTGGCGTTTTCATGTTTTCACGGAAGATGGATTGTCAACATTAAGCCAGTTTTTGGGAGCAACCTACTTGAAATTAACACCCGAAGAACAACAAAACAATGCTAAATTGGGGAAATTAATTCGTCGTCCACTACTCGCTTCAGCTGTTATTGCCGTTTCTATGAAGCGACAAGCAGAAGAGAAAATTATGGAAATCGAAGAAATTGAAGCTGTTGCGTGTGCGATTCAAAACATACATTTAACCTGCACAGCTTATGGAATTGGAGGTTTTTGGTCGACTCCAAAGTTAATTTATACCAAGGAAATAAATGAATTTCTAAATTTGGAAGAAAAAGATAAGTGTTTAGGTTTGTTTTATATCGGTTACCCTACAATTGAATGGCCAGCTAATTCACATCGAAAACCAATTGAATACAACACAAAGTGGATTAACCAATAAACGTTTTCAATATTAAATAGTAATGATTTTTAAAATCTTTCAAAGTTTTATTATTTTTTTGTTTTGCTTTAATTTTGGTTTTAGCCAAATTGGAAATCAAGGGAAATACCCTAATTATTTTGGTTTTCAGGTAAGAACGATTTTTCCAACGCAATTCATAGGTGAGAAAGCTTTGACTATTTCCAATGAAAGTTTCTCAACCACTATTACTCAGAAAATGGGCTATTCTTTTGGAGCTACTGTTCGAGCAGGAGTTACTGAATTAATCGCTTTTGAAACAGGAATTAATTTCACTCAACGTTATTTTTCACTTGACATGGTTCACGAAGATTCAAGCTTAGTAGGGAAAAATGATTTTGGCTTTATTCAATATGACATTCCAATTAATGCATTGATTTACATTAAGTTCAACGATGAATTTTACATGAACGCTTCTTTTGGATTGGCTTTGGGCTACAAACCTTCTAGTATTGGTTCTATTACAAACGTTGGTGGGGTTCATCAATTTTTTAATATTGGGTTGGTGGACATTAATAAGAAAATAGGAATTGATTTGAATGCCAATCTAGGCTTTGAATACCGAACTAAAAAAGCTGGAATTTACTACATTGGGGGTTCCGCCAGATTACCCTTAAGTCCTTTATTTGGATTGATTTCCGAATATAGAAATGCCAATTACCGATTGACAGCTTTCGGTGAAGTTGAAGGAACTTATTTATCTTTAGATTTTAAATATTTTCTACCTAATTTTGGTGGAGGAGGAAGATACAAACCACATGGACCAATTGAATAACGAAATTGAACAACTAGTCACTGAACTAGGATTACTGCCGCATCCTGAGGGTGGATTTTACAAAGAAACGTATCGTTCATCTGATAAATTAGAGGCTTTGGATCGACATTTAGTCACTTCCATTTATTTTTTGTTAACATCTGAAAATGTTTCGCGTTTTCACCGAATTAAAAGTGACGAACATTGGTTTTTTCATGCTGGAAGCGCATTGATTGTTCATACTTTAAGTGAAAATGGTCACCAAAAAACTTTAGTTGGCTTAGATTTATCGAAAGGCGAAACACCCCATTTTGTTGTTCCTAAAAACACTATTTTTGGAAGTTCAGTCTCAGTTAAAAATAGCTACAGTTTAGTTTCGTGTGTTGTTGCTCCAGGATTTGATTTCGCTGATTTTGAACTATTTGAACGCGATTACCTTTTGAAAGAATTCCCAAATCATTCCGAAATTATCCATCAATTAACCTAAGTAAAAATGAAGATTTCATTGACACTTTTAGCACTTTTTCAACTTGCTGTTATGACTTCCCAAACAACTAAAACACCTATTTACGGTCACCGAGGTTGTAGAGGTGATTTTCCTGAAAACACGATTATTGCTTTTCAAGAAGCACTTAAAATGGGCGCAGATGGAATTGAATTAGATGTAGTAGTTAACGTTGATAAACAATTAGTTGTTTCGCATGAACCTTATTTCAAAAAAGAATTTTGCCTAACGCCAAATGGAAAACCTATAGAAAACGAAAAAGCGTTTAACATGTTCAAAATGACCCAATCTGAAATTATCAAATTCGATTGTGGAAGCATTGGAAACCCTAAATTTCCTGAACAGAAAAAACTTGCAGCCTACAAACCTTTGCTAAGTGACTTTTTTAAAGAAGTGGATTTGAAAGACAAAGTGTTGCTTTTTGAAATTAAATCCGAGAAAGAAGAATACGGAATTTCACAGCCTCACCCAATAGAATTTATAAATTTAATTTTGGCTGAAACAAAAGACTTCAAAATGCAGGAAAACCTTATTTTTATGTGCTTTGACCCTGAAATTTTGGAAGAATTACACCGAAGAAATGTTCCGAATAAAATGGTTTACTTAACTTACAAACCAAAATCAACGAAACAACTATTAAAAGAAATCAGTTTTAAACCTTTTGCTTTAGGAATGTTTTATGCAACAGCTTCAAAAGTAGCAATCAATTATGCTCATGCACAAGATGTTAAAGTCTTCACTTGGACAGTTAACGAAGCTAAAACAGGCAAAAAACTGATTAAAAGAGGCGTTGATGGTTTAATTACTGACTATCCAAAATTGATGGAAGAGAGTAAAAAATAGTACTTTTAACGATGAATAATTCGGCACCTTTAGCGGAACGTATGCGTCCAAAAATCTTGGATGATTACATCGGTCAGCAACATTTATTGGCAAAAGATGCTTCATTGCGTCGTGCCCTAGATGCTGGAATTATTCCTTCCATGATTTTTTGGGGACCACCCGGTGTTGGGAAAACTACTCTCGCTCAATTGATTGCGAGTCATTTAAATCGACCAATCCACACGCTTTCTGCCATTTCATCGGGAGTAAAAGACGTTAGAGAAGTCATTTCAAGAGTCGAAAGTAACGGCATGTTTCAAACCAAAGGAACGATACTCTTTATTGATGAAATTCACCGATTTTCAAAAGCTCAACAAGATTCTTTGCTCGGCGCAGTGGAAAAAGGGACAATTACGCTAATCGGCGCAACAACTGAAAATCCATCATTTGAAGTAATTTCGGCATTACTTTCTCGTTGTCAAGTTTACGTTTTAGAAGAACATAATAAAGAGGATCTATTGCAACTACTAAATCGTGCATTAAAAGAAGATAAAAAACTAGCTTCAAAGAAAATCAACTTACTTGAAACAAATGCTTTACTAACTATTTCAAGCGGTGATGCGCGCAAACTTTTAAACGTTTTTGAAATCATTATTGGAACTTTTCAAAACCAAAATGAAATCACGATAACGGACGAGATTGTACTTAAAAACGCCCAGCAAAGTCTTTCGCGTTATGATAAAGATGGTGAACAGCATTACGATATTATCTCGGCGTTTATCAAATCCATTCGTGGAAGTGACCCAAACGCAGCTGTTTATTGGCTTGCACGCATGGTTGAAGGCGGTGAAGATCCCAAATTTATTGCTCGAAGATTGATTATTTCTGCTTCGGAAGACATTGGTTTAGCTAATCCGAATGCTTTATTGATGGCAAATTCTTGTTTTCAAGCAGTGAATACTGTTGGTTGGCCAGAATCCAGAATTATTTTGGCGCAATGCACGATTTACCTTGCATCGTCACCTAAAGGAAATGCAGCCTACAACGCAATTAATGAAGCACAAGCAATTGTTCGGGAAACTGGAAATCTAGGTATACCTCTCCCCTTGCGCAATGCCCCAACAGCCCTAATGAAACAATTAGGTTACGGAGAAGGATATTTATACAGTCACTCGTATCCTGGGAATTTTGCAGCACAAGAATTTTTACCAGTAGAAATTGAAGGAAAAGCGTTTTTTCAAGCTGGAAGTAGTAGTAAAGAGCAAGAAATTGCAAGTACAATTAAACGATTGTGGGATGGTAAATATTTATAAATGAGCGCAGTACTTTATTACATAATCGTCTTTCCTATTTCCTTTTTACCTTTAGGATTACTTTACAAATTTAGCGATCTATTATTTTTCTTTTTTACACGGATTTTCCCTTACCGGAAATCAGTGATTTTAGGGAATATTCAACGTTCTTTTCCCGCTAAAAGTGAGGATGAACACCAACAATTAGTAAAAGATTTCTACCGACATTTTTCGGATATTTTGGTGGAGGGAATTAAAAACCTGACTATTTCCAAAAAGCAACTAAAAAAGCGCATGCTTGTTCGAAATCCAGAGTTAATGAAAGAATTGTATGACGATAAACACAATTCAATACTCGTTTCGGGACACTTCAACAACTGGGAATGGCTGATTAGTGCACAAAATTTCTTGTTTGAACACCAAGCTTTTGGGATTGGAATGCCGATGACCAATAAATTTTGGGATAAAAAAGTAAACCAACGCCGCGAACGCTTTGGAATGCAGGTAATTAATTCTAACAATTACCAAATTAAATTTAGAACCTACAAGAAAAAACCTTTTGCTGTATTGACCTTAGGCGACCAATCTCCTGCGAACACTTCCAAGAGTTATTGGATGAATTTTTTGAATCAGGAAACGGCAGTGCTTTTTGGAACAGAACACATGGCAAACGACTACAATTTTGCAGTCATCTTTTTTGTTGTTCACAAAGTGAAGCGTGGCTTTTACGAATTGGAATTAAAACTGATTACCAAAGATGCTAAATCCCTCGAATGGGGACAGATAACAGAACAACACACCCGTATGTTGGAAGCCGAAATTATCCGAAACCCATCGCAATGGTTGTGGTCACATAAGCGTTGGAAGCGAGAAATCCCACAAGATTTAACAACTTTGAAACGCAAGCAAAAAAAATATTTCGAAGAGCGCTTTAGAGCGTAGTTAATGAAAGTAAACTTATTATTCAATCACCTCTAAAGTAACGGTAGTCAAGCCAGCATTTATGAAATTTAATTGCTTTGCTGCGGCTTGAGTTAAATCAATAATGCGAGAAGATTTCTGAGGCATTCTATCGATAATCTTCACTAAAACTATTGAGTCATTTTTCAGATTGACAACACGAACAATCGATCCGAAAGGTAAAGTTTTATGTGCTGCATAAAGGCTGTCATTCTGCAAAATTTTGCCAGATGAAGTTCTTCTTCCATCCATACTTTTTCCGTAATAACTCGCTGTTCCTTTTTGTAAATCAGTAGCTGCTGAGATTAACAAAACAGTCGCTAAAAGGGCTATAAATTGTTTCATTTTTGTTCTATTTGGAGTACAATTTACGTGTTTATTCCCGAAGAAAAAATTTCGAATGCTTTTTAACTCCTTTTTAGAACAATTTAGAAGCTAAAAAATGGTAATTTTAGGTGAAAATTTTAGTGGATGTTGTTTAGTCGATTGCAGTTGTTTAGTTTCTTTTATGGAATTATTTTATTTTTTATTTTCGGTGATACGCTACATTTAGTCGTTTCTGGAGAAACTAAAACAGGAACATTTGTAAATAATAATCATTATTCTTTCAAACAAAGAATTTCTAGCCACAACTATTTTAAGCCTATTATTCAATTCACTGTATCGAATAAAATCTACCAATTTGAAACCACTTCAAACATTGATTTTGAAGAGGGAGAAAAAGTAAAAGTTATTTTTCACAAATCAAATCCGGCCTCAGCTAAAGTTTATTCATTCTTTGGATTATGGTGGAATGAATTAATTATCAATTTGGTTCCAACAATAGTTTTGGTTTCACTTTTCGCAGGCCTAATGGCAAAAGACGAAATCATTTACATCAATTTTAAAAAGAAACCTTTTTTCCAAAAAATGAATCGCTTTGAGTTTGAAATTATTCGAAAAGATGAGTTTGAAAGTGAGAATCAGAAAGAAAACAAAGTCCGAGACTGATTAACAATAGATCACTCTTTTTTCTTCTTTTTTAAAGTAGCAAAATACCCCACTTTAACAATCCAATCTTGATTGTTTTTTAAGTAATTCATTCTTTTTCCTACTTGAAAAGTAAACCTTTGATTTTTAGGCAATTTCAACTCAATTCCTACAAAAGTTCGCCATTGAGTTAGGTTTCCAACTTGAACAACATCAACCGTATTTTCAGTAAATAAAACACGTTGATTCCAGCCATAAAAAATTTCAGAAGAAACTAAAGGTGTGAAAATTGAATTCTTAATATCGTACTTACACATTACTTTATTTCTCAGTGCATTTCTCGAAGATTCAAATTGCTTTATTGTATATTGATATTGAACCGTCCAGTTGAATTTCCATCTTGTTTTCTCAATTTTAAATAAGTCTAAAATTGAAAAATTGAGACCTAAAGCTATTCTATTATCATATTTAAATTGTCGATTGTTTATGCTAGAAAAATCATTCTCTTCACAACCATATCTAT
>CAMDGP010000130.1 GCA_945897765.1 Chitinophaga pinensis | reverse complement strand
TTCTTCAATTGTGAAAACATCAATGTCTGAAATAGTTGAAGATACAACAGACGATTTCGAACGATATTTCTCAATTTGCTCAATTAAAGTCTTCATTTCTTGGGCTTTTTCAAATGCATATTTCTCTGAAAACTCCATCATTTTTGATTTCAATAATTGAATCAAATAATAGGTTTTTCCTTTTAATAGCAATTCAATTTCTTCCACCATTTTATCGTATGCAGTCATTGTTTGATTCCCTATACAAGGACCAAGACACCTTCCAATGTGAAACTCCAAACAGGTTTTAAATTTTCCTTCGTCGATTTTATATTGCTGTAAATCCAAGGGACAAGTGCGCAAGGGATACATCTCTTTAATCAATCCCAATAAAGACTGCATGACTTTAACATTCGGATATGGCCCAAAATATTTAGAACCATCATTTCGCTTTTGGCGCGTTTGAAAAATGCGAGGAAAAGGCTCTTTTTTGATGACAATCCATGGATAAGTTTTGTCATCTTTAAGCGCAATATTATATTTTGGTTGATAGGTTTTAATCAAATTATTTTCCAACAACAAGGCATCTAATTCTGATTCAACGACAATAAATTTTAGCTGATGAATGTGACTAACAAGAATGCGGGTTTTGTTATTTTCTTGATTTTTATTGAAATAAGAACTAACTCTTTTTTTTAGACTCTTCGCTTTGCCAACATAAATGATTTTTCCAGTTTTATCAAAATATTGGTATACACCTGGTGCATCGGGTAACAGTGAAATCTGAATCTTTAAATCGGGGTCATTTGTTGACATGGTATAAAATTAAAAACAAAAATTTATCATTTGCACTTATAAATTTATCTTTGCCTTATGTTAGATGAAATTATTCGAATTGCGCTCCTTGAAGATATAGGAGAAGGCGATCATTCCACATTAGCTTGTGTTCCAAAAGATGCAAAAGGAAGCGCTAAATTACTTGTAAAAGAAAATGGTATTCTTGCTGGGGTTGAGGTTGCAAAGCGAATTTACGAGTTATATGATCCAAGTTTGGAAGTTGAATATTATAAAAAAGATGGTGATAGGATAGAAGTAGGAGATATCGTTTATGTAGTTAAAGGTTTATCACAATCTATTCTTTCAACTGAGCGCTTGGTTTTAAATATTATGCAACGAATGAGTGGAATAGCAACTCAAACAGCGAATATTTTGAAAGTCATAGAAGGTTGTTCAACCAAACTTTTGGATACACGCAAAACCACACCTGGAATTCGCTATTTGGAAAAAATGGCAGTAAAAATAGGAGGAGGGGAGAACCACCGTTTTGCCTTGTATGATATGATTATGTTAAAAGATAATCACGTTGATTATGCAGGTGGAATTAAACCAGCCATTCAAAAAACGAAGGAATATTTAGTAGCGAATAATAAATGCTTGCGCATAGAAATTGAAGTCCGAAGTATGGAAGAATTAAAAAAAGTTTTAGAAATTGGAGGAGTAGATAGAATTATGTTGGATAATTTTACCCCTGAACTTTTGAAAGAAGCTTTGAAATTAATCCCTGCTCAATATGAATCGGAAGCTTCCGGAGGAATTACAATCGACACAATTCGTTCTTATGCCGAAACAGGAGTTCAATTTATTTCAGTTGGAGCATTGACTCATTCGGTAAAGAGTTTGGATTTAAGCTTAAAAGCTACATTTTAAAGCTGATCTATTAAATCAGAATCATTTTTCTTATTTTCCCGGTAAAATTTGGAAACAATAAACGATGCTGCACTTATAAATAATCCGCTCATTAATAAAATTGTACGGTAAGGGTAATTGAACATTTTGAAGATAATTCCAAAGAAAATAAATATTGCCCCCACCCAAAATAGAAAGTTGAAAAGCGTATTTCCTTTTTTCGAATAATTATAGCTAATTAAATTGAAAAGCATTGCAAGGGCTCCAAAAATTAAAAACGCTGTTTTAAGTTGACTTTTATAATCGCTAAGTAAAGGAGACTGGACAAATAATAAAGCCATGCAAACAAACGAAAGAGCAAAACATAAACCAGCAATTTTTTTAATTTGTGCCATTCTTTTCTTTTTGGAGATTCGATAAATCTAGTAAAAAGTCAATGTCTTCCTCAATTTTATTTCCAATAACAACAACATTGGCTCCAGCATTGTGCAATTCTTGAATTTTTTCAATGGATCGAATTCCACCGCCAACTATCAATGGTAAACCAATTGATTTAACTTTTTGTATCATTTTAACAGCGACAGTTTGATTAGCACCACTGCCACAATCTAAATAGGTTATTTTTTTACCTTGAAATTTCCCCGCGAGGGCAATTTTTCTAGCAATATCTGCTTGGTCATTTGGAATAGGAGTTGTTTGTGAAACATATTCAACAGAAGTTTTTTTACCCCCGTCAATAAGTAAATAAGAGGTTGGAATGATTTCAATATCCATGTTTTCCAACTCATCAACCGCTTGAATATGGTGACCAATTAAATAGTCAGGATTTCTCCCAGAAATAAGTGATAAAAAAAGAAGCGCATCCGCTTTTTCATGAATTTGATGAGACGCACCAGGAAATATTACCAATGGAAATTTACAATTAGTACTGAGGATTTCAACACAGGCATCAAAATCTTTTTTTGTTACCGTGCTTCCCCCAATGAAAATGAAATCAGGTTGAGCAACTTTTAGTTTTTTAAGAAAAGATAGATAGTCGCCCTTAAAAAATTTTTCAGGGTCAACTAAAACAGCTATTGAATTATTAGAATTTTGCAGAAGAGTTAAAATTTGACTCATAGTAGAATTGATTCTTCAAAGTTATAACTTATAATTAAGTTTCCTTTTCGTTGCGTTTTTAATTTAACGATTCGCCAACCGTCAAAATCAAACATTTTACAATTATAACCGAAATCCGTTTTCTCTTCAATCAAAAGTTCTTTTCTAAAATCTATTCCACTTCGGGTATTTAACTTAAATAATGCTTCTTTTAATGTCCAAGCAATTGTTAAGTTTTCAATTGAAGAGCCAAACAATTTTAATTCTTCTTCATTTAAAAAACGATTTTTTATTTTAGAAATACGTTCATTAATTTCTTCGATATCTAATCCAACATCAAAAGAAGCTTTTAGAATCCCAACAAAATTTTGTGAATGACTAATGGAAATAAATTCATTGGAATCAACTAGAAAAGGTTTACCGTCTTCATTATAATCAATTTCAATTTCTCCAATTGTTTTATTTCTTAATGCTCTAATCTGAATAAATTCTTGCTTTCTATTTTCATTAGTTATTTTTTTCAAGTATAACTCCTCGTTATCTGTTAGATAAGTAGAATTAATAATCATTTTTGGCTCAATAAAAAGAGATAAAAAATTATTTTCCTCTAGATTTATGTAATCTTTTATTTCTTGCATCTAATAATCAGCTAATTATTTTTTTTAAATCAAATGTTACAGACAAAGATGTTAAAATAAATTCAATTTAATTTTTTTTAACATTAAGCATTGCAACTTGATTTTTTCTATATTTACAAGCTTAAAATTGCAAAAACTATAACATTTTATACGCATAATTATGGTGGGTAAGATTAAAATATTGTTAATAAGTGTATTGATGTCAAGCACTTATCTCTTTTCTCAATCAGGTTTGGGAACGGTAAAAGGAACAGTAAAAGACGAAACGAATGGTCAAGTTTTACCATTGAGTAAAGTTTTACTAATTCAAAATGGAAACATTAAAGGGGGTGCGAATACTGATTTTGATGGAAAATTCCAGATAAATGGTGTACAGCCTGGAGCTTATGATGTAGAAGTCCGAAATGCTGATGGTTATCAATCATCTGTAATAACAGGTGTTAATGTTTCACCAGATAAAATAACCTTCTTGGATGATTTAACATTGTCAAAACCTAAAAACATCCAAGAATTGGAGGAAATAAAGATTGTTGCCTACCGTATTCCTTTGATTGATAAAGATGGCGGTGCTTCAGGTGCTACTGTAACAAGAGAAGATATTTCAAGACTTCCTGTTCGTTCTGCAGCAGGTGTTGCAGCAACAGTAGGTGGTGTAAATACGGACGAAGGTTCAGGTGAAATTTCGGTACGTGGATCTCGTTCAGATGGCACCTATTATTACATTGATGGAATTAAAGTTCGTGGTTCAGCAAGTTTACCTAAATCTGCTTTGGAAGAAGTTTCTGTAATTACAGGTGGTGTACCTGCAAATTATGGAGACGTAACTGGAGGTATTATTTCCATTACAACAAGAGGCCCATCTGCAACTTACTTTGGAAGTATTGAAGCAGTATCATCTGGAATTTATTTTAAAGGTGCCGATCCAGATGGTTACGATGGAAAAGTTTTTGGATTAGATAAATATGGTTATAATCTATTTGAAGGAATGTTGTCAGGGCCATTATTAATGCAAAAAGATTCAACAGGTAAAAAAACGAAACCTAAATTAGGATTTTTAATTTCAGCGAACTTTACAGACCAATTAGATGATCGTCCATTAGCAGATGGAGGATATAGAATTAAGAAAGATGTTCGCGATGAATTAATTTCAAATCCATTAAGACCAACTTCTACAGGTTTTGGAACATTCCATAATGCATTATTTCTAAGAGAGTCAGATTTTGAAAAAGTTGCTTGGAGAATGAATTCAAGAAGTACAGATTTTTCAGCTCAAGTGAAAATTGATGTTAATACGGGTCCATCGGTTAACTTACAATTTGGTGGTTCAATGAATTATCGTTCTGGTAATAACTACAGTTTCGCTGGGTCATTATTAAATTTTCAAAACTTCGGAATTTCAAAAGGATTAGATTACCGTGTTTTTGGTCGTTTAACCCAACGATTTAATAACGAAAAAGAAGGAAGTAGTTCAAAAATTAAATCTGCACTTTATAACATCATGGTGGATTATTCAAAATCAACAAATGATGTTTTTGACCCAAAACACCAATACGATATTTTCAACTACGGCCATGTAGGTAAATTTGAAACTTCACGTCGTCCTTCTTATGAGTTCGATCCAGCAACACAAACATACGTTCACAATGGGTTTAGAGATTTAGAGGTTGCGTTTACTCCTTCTGAAACGAATTCAGCATTAGCAGCAATCACAACTCAATATTTTGATATTTATCAAGATTCACCAGTTGGACGTTATGAAAATCTATTTCAAATTCAACAAGGTAATGCTTTAAGAAATGGCGATTCACCATCCTCTGTTTATGGTATTTGGAGTAATATAGGAACGCCTTATAATTTCTTTGGTAAAACTGAAAATGATCAATTTCGTGTAACAGGTGCTGGTTCAGTTGTTTTAGGTGATCACAGTATTTCATTAGGTTTTGAGTATGAACAACGTGTTGATAGAGGTTGGACTTCTGGTACGGTAACTAGCGGTGGAACAAATGGACCTATAGGAATTTGGACAATTGCAAGACAATTAGCAAATTTCCACATTACTGAGCTTGATTTAAATAGTGGGGTAATTTCTGATTCTGGTTCTTTTAAAACAATTACATACGACCGTTTAAACACGGGTTATGCTAATACGTCAGGGACAGGAGAATACGGTGGTCAATTAAATAATGATAATCAATCATTTTTTGATTTTAATTTAAGAAATAAATTAGGTTTAAATGCTGCTGGTAGTGATTTTGTAGATATTGACAATTACGATCCATCATTATTCCAATTTGATATGTTCTCACCAGATGAGTTATTGAATGGAGGTAACTCTTTTGTTTCTTACTGGGGATTTGACCACACTGGTAAAAAAGTGAAAGGAGTAACTGATATTAACAAATATTTCAATGAATTTGATGAAAACGGAAACTACAAAAGATTTGTAGGCGCGTTCCAACCAATTTATATGGCTGGATATGTAATGGACAAATTTGCATTCAATGATATAGTATTCAATGTAGGTGTTCGTGTCGATGTGTTTGACGCAAATCAACCTGTATTGAAAGATCCTTATTTATTTTTTAATGCAAGAACAGCAAAAGAAGCTAGAGCTTTGAAAGAATCAGATCCAAATCAGTACGCTTGGGTTGAAATTCCAGAAAGTGTAGCCGATGATTACATTGTTTATGTTAACGATGTAAATAATCCATCCGCGATTAACGGTTTTAGAACAGGTCAAAGTTGGTATAACTCAGTAGGTACACCTATTGAAGATCCAAAAGTAATCAGAGGAGCAGCAGGTATTGCTCCATGGTTGTTAGATCCTTCACTAGAAACACCAAATGCATCTGCTTTTGAAGACTACAAAGCACAAATAAATGTTATGCCTCGTGTTGCTTTCTCTTTCCCGATTTCTGACGAAGCATCATTCTTTGCTCATTATGACATCTTAACAAAACGTCCTACTTCAGGATTTAGATTTGATCCGTTTGATTATCAATATA
>CAMDGP010000129.1 GCA_945897765.1 Chitinophaga pinensis | reverse complement strand
CAAATAATAATATAAAACAGATAGTCTTTAAACTATTTTAGATTGTTTTTTGTTTAGTTATTATATTAAATGAGGTTGAAATTTTTGAGAATTAAAATAATAAAAGCTTAGTTATTAAGCAAATTTTAAACTCAAATAAAACAACTTTTATAATCCCTAATAACATTCATTGACTAAATTTGAACCATGGAATTTTCTAAACTTTTTGTCCGTTTTAATTGGCTTACATTGGTATTAATTTACTTGGTTGTGGTTGCTGGGAGCTTTGTTCGCATTTCAGGTAGCGGGATGGGATGTCCAGATTGGCCGAAGTGTTTTGGTCAATGGGTTCCACCAACTGAAGTGTCAGAATTACCACCTGATTATAGGGAAGCATATTTATTAAAACGTCAGAAAAAAGTTGAAAAATTCTGTAAATTCTTAAATGCAATTGGATTAAAATCAACAGCTGAACGCATTCAAAACGATCCAACAGTTTATGTGGAAGAAGCTTTCAATACACGTAAAACTTGGACAGAATATGTAAATCGTTTAGTAGGGTTTTTGGCTGGAAACTTTATGTTGCTCGGTTTTTTTTGGATTATTTTAAAATATCGTAAACATAAAATTCTTTGGTTATCATTAGTGAATTTAGTTCTGATTTTAATTGAAGCTTGGTTTGGTTCTATTGTCGTTGCTACGAATTTAGTTCCTTGGACAATTACGGTACATTTACTTTTAGCTTTGGTTATCATTGCCATACAAATGTATATTATTCGCATTATTAGCCCAAATCAACAAACTAACTTACCCATAAATAAAAGCTTACGGATTTTAGTTTTTGTCGTATTTGCTATTACTTTTTACCAAATGTTTTTGGGTACGCAAGTGCGAGAGTCAATTGACGAACTAACAAAACAGGGTTTTGGGCGTGAAACTTGGACGGATAAATTGGGATTACCTTTTTACATCCACCGCAGTTTTTCTTGGTTAGTATTAATTCTTTTGGTATTTATTACTTGGAAAAACGAACAAACTCATCGTTATTTAATTATTCGTTCCGCTTGTTTGATTTTAGTTTTGGAGTTGATTTCAGGAATTCTTTTAGCATATGATGATATGCCAGGTTTAGTACAAACTTCGCATTTGGTTTTTGCCTCGATTCTATTTGGAATTTTATGGATGGCAAGTTTACGCATGAAAAACCTGAATTAATGGAAGTTTCATTTATTACAAATCTTAAAGTTTTAGACCTTTCAACTGTACTTGCAGGTCCATCGGTAGGAACATTTTTCGCAGAACTTGGTGCGCAAGTTGTAAAAATTGAAAACACCATTATTCCTGATGTAACTCGTTCTTGGAAATTGCCTTGTGAAAATCAAAATGCTAACGTTTCAGCTTACTTTTCATCGGTAAATTATCGAAAAGAATATCTGCAACTCAATTTAAAATTGGAAGTAGATTACTCGCAATTTATTGATTTAGTGAAAGATGCTGATATTTTAATTTCAAATTTTAAATTTGGAGATGAAGTAAAATTGAATGTCACTGATGAAATTTTAAGAAAAGTCAATAAAAACTTAATCATTGGAAAAATCAATGGTTTTGGTTCTGAAAGTGATCGCGTTGCGTATGATTTAATCTTGCAAGCAGAATCAGGATTTATGTCAATGAACGGCACGCCCGAAAGTGGTCCTGTGAAAATGCCAGTTGCTTTTATTGACGTTTTAGCAGCACATCACTTGAAAGAAGGTTTGCTCTTAGCCATATTGGAACGTCAAATTAACAAAAGCGCAAAAACAATTGAAGTATCCTTGTATGATGCAGCAATTTGTAGTTTAGTTAATCAAGCTTCTAACTATTTAATGGCACAAAAAATCCCAGAAAGAATAGGAAGTTTACATCCAAATATTGCGCCTTACGGAGAGATTTTTGAAACGAAGGACCAACAATTAATCACTTTTGCTATTGGTTCTCCACTGCATTTTGAAAAATTGTGTACTTTTTTAAGTTTAGAAAATTTAGTAGCTGATAGTCGTTTTTCGAGTAATCAAAACCGTGTAATCAATAGACAGCTTTTGTTTGAAATACTGCAAGCAAGTATAGTTGGTTTTACTTCGGATGAACTTTTAAATAATATGTTGCAACAACACGTTCCAGCAGGGAAAATTAAAAACTTGGAAGCCGTTTTTGCTGATAAAACAGCACAGGACTTAGTTCGGACTGAATTAATAGAAAATACATTTACGAAACGTTTAACCTCAATTGCCTTCAAATGGAAATAGTCATTCGCGCACCAAAAAATGAAGTAGAGTGGGAGCAATACTACGATCTACGCTATCGTATTTTACGTCAACCTTGGAATCAGCCGAGAGGGAGTGAACGAAATGAAGGTGATGCAACAGGAGTTCATTTTGCACTATTTGAAAATGATAAAATAGCAGCAATTGCAAGATTAGATTTAAATTCAGAAAACATAGGGCAAGTGCGATTTATGGCCGTTGAATCAACTATTCAACGAAAAGGCTTCGGCAAACAAGTTATGCTGGCTATTGAATCTTATTGTAAAGCTCAAAATAGTTCAGGAATCATTTTACATGCACGAGAAATTGCAATTCCTTTTTATGAAAGTTTAAACTATCAATTAGTCAAGAAATCACATTTGCTTTTCAATGAAATTCAACATTTTTTAATGAATAAAAAGATTTAATCGAAAGGTTGAGGTTAATATTCAATACTTTTATTAATCTTTTATTTTAGTGAAAATAAACCTATAAAATTAACTTAATCTCACGTTATACTCATATTGAATTTTCGGATTAACAATTTTAATAAGTTTCATAATTAAGAGAAAAAAAATGTAATTTCAGGCAAAAAAATAAATCTGAAAGATGGAGTATCAATTGTTAAAATCAATTTTTAAATCACAAAAAGCTCCATTTGCGGTTTTGGATATGAATGCTTTGGATGAAAACATCCAAGAAATTGCTAAACGAGCTCAGGGTAGAAATATTAGAATTGCCACAAAATCAATTCGTTGTCGTTATGTCTTGAATTATATTCTGGATAAATTACCATATTCTTTTGGATTAATGGCGTTCACTATTGAAGAAGCAATTTGGCTTTCTGAATTAGGATTTACAAACATACTTTTGGGATATCCCACTTTTGAAAAAGATTTGATTAATCAAGTACTTTCCAGTGAAAAACATGCAACTTCCATCTATTTTATGGTGGACAAATTGGAACATGTTGAATTGTTAAATACAATTGCCTCAAAGCATAAAGTCCATGTAAATCTTTGTGTTGATATTGATATGAGTTCTACATTTCCTGGAATTTATTTTGGTGTTCATCGCTCAGCTATCAAGAATGCGACTGATTTAAAAATATTAATTAATAGTTCAACTTCTTTTTCAAATGTGAAGTGGAAAGGTTTGATGGGTTATGAAGCTCAAATAGCTGGAATTGGTGACAATTTTCCTAGTGCTACTTTTATGAATAAAATTATCGGTGTTTTAAAATCGAAATCGATTAAGGAGATTGCTGAACGAAGAAGTGCATGTTTGAAGGTTTTGGCAGACAATAGTATTCATTTGGATTTTGTAAATGGCGGAGGAACAGGAAGTATTGAATCAACACTTAAAGAAGTAGGTATAACTGAAATCACAGTCGGTAGTGGGTTTTATCAGTCTCATCTATTTGATAATTATAGTAATTTCAAGCATAAACCAGCACTTTTTTACGCATTGAGAATCGTCAGAAAACCAACGAATACCATTTTTACTGCATTAGGTGGTGGTTTTATCGCTTCAGGTGCCACAGACGCAAGTAAACAACCACAATCTTTTCTTCCTCAAGGAATGAAATTGATTAAAAATGAAGGTGCTGGTGAAGTTCAAACACCTTTTGAATATCATGGAAAAGAAGCTTTGAAAATTGGAGATTTAGTATTTTTTAGGCATGCTAAAGCAGGGGAGTTGTGCGAACGGTTTAATGATTTAATTTTGGTTCGCGAAAATAAAATAGAACAAATAGTCCCAACTTATCGGGGCGAACAAAAATGTTTTTTATAATGGAAAATTGGGCAGGAAATGTAAAATGGACACCACAAGAAGTGTTGTTACCAAAGTCTGAAGAAGAAATTGTAGATATAATTAAAAAAGCGGTGAGCTCAGGAAAAACCGTTCGTACAGTTGGTTCCCATCACTCGTTCACACCTTTACTTGCAACGAATAGTGTTTCTTTAAGCTTAGACAAAATGCAAGGTTTGATTTCTAAAGAAGCGGATAATAGAGCAGTGGCTTGGGCTGGAACGAAATTAAAACGTCTTAGTGAAGATTTGGCTGAAACTGGTTTAGCATTGGAAAACATGGGAGATATCAACGTTCAAAGTTTAGCTGGAGCAATTTCAACTGGCACGCATGGAACAGGAATTACTTTGGGAAGTGTTGGAACGCAGGTGGAAGAAATTACTTTCGTAAATGGTTTGGGAGAAATCATCATTTTGAATGCCGAAAATAATTACCATGAATTCAAATGTGCGCAATTGTCACTTGGAAGTTTAGGAATAATTACACGAATAAAAATGCGTTGCAAAGCAGCATACAACCTCGAATTAGATATTCGCAAAGAGAAATTGAGTGATGTTCTTGCCAACTTGGACGCTATCGTTAATGAAAATCGCCATTTTGAATTTTACTCGATTCCAAATTCTCAAATAACGCAAACCAAACGTTCAAATATAGTAGGGGAGAAGGCAGGTCACACTTCTAAATTTAGCGCTTTCATCAATGATATAGTGTTGGAAAACTGGGCTTTACAACTGATGTGTTCTATCAATAAAATCATCCCAGCAAGTTCAAAAACGATTTCTAATTTAATAGGTTCTTTCATTTCAAACGAAATCAAAGTACAACAAAGCCACAAAGTGTTCAGTACGGTTCGCAATGTGAAATTCACTGAAATGGAGTACAATATTCCGTTTGAAAGCTACCAAGAAGTGGTAAAGGAAATGTTGAAATTGATTGATAAAAACAATTATCGAATCAGTTTCCCACAAGAGCATCGTTTTGTCCAAGCTGACGATATTTGTTTAAGTCCTGCTTACAATCGCAATTCAGCATATATTGCTAGCCATGTGTACAAAGGAATGGACAATACACGCTATTTCAAAGACTTAGAAGATTTATTTGTAGCAAATGGTGGTCGTCCACATTGGGGAAAAATGCACACAAGAGATGCATCGTTTTTCAGAAAAGCATACCCAAAATTCGACGATTTTTTACAAGTACGTGCGAAACACGATCCAAATGGGATATTTTTGAATGACCATTTAAAGAAAGTTTTTGGGCTTTGAAGGATGGAATTAACGCTGTTTTAATACCAATTATCTCCCTTTAAAAAGCGATTTGTTAGTAATCAAGTAACTTAGATTAATTTCCACGGAATGTTTGAAGGCCGTGCCCGCTAAACCAGCCGTTTTATCGTAGGAAATACCAAATGAAAAATCACCAAAGTCAATTCCGATGTAGGGTGCGAAAGAATTTGGAATTCTGAAATAAGAACCAATATATAAATTTCGTTCGCGTGAAACACTCATTAGTGTCGAAACATCTTTCAAACGAAGTTCATAGAAAATACCAAAATTCGTTTCAGTATGTGGGCCTTGAAAAAATTGTGCTGCCGTAAATTGCAATCCAGAAACTGAGTTTAAACCTATTGTAAAATTGGTGTGGATACATAGTTTTCTATAGAGTTTATCTTCAATCAGAACATTATATTTTAAATCTGGTTGATTGAGATGACTTATTGAAACTCCCAATTGAAAACCGTTATTTTTGGATTTATATTTTCGATTTCGTTTCTTATTTATGCGATAAGAAATTCCAGCTGCAGCGTCAACATATCCAAAAGAAGTGAATTCATTTAACTCTCCTGACGGAATTGTGTTATCGAAACCTGAGCCATTGAATTGATTGTAATAATACAAACGTGAAAAATCTGCATTTCGACTATTAAAAGCTGTTTGAAAACCTGCAGAAAGCCATTGTCCATCTGCTAAAGGGACATTTCCACTCGCTGAAAATCCTCCACCATTACTTGTCATTTTTGAATCGCCACCAATATCATTTGTAAAAAAGATTCCAAGGCCTAAATAGGCTTTTTCTCGGCCACGTTTCTTACCTAAAGTTAATTCAGCTAAAGCATTTGTGGTATAAAATTTTGTTCCAGAACCTAACCATTGGCTTCTATGAAGAGCACTAAATTTTTCAAATCCATCAAAATTTGAAGTGGTAGCTGGATTAATTAAAGGCATCATTTTATCAATTTGCGAAAAATGATAATCTTGAGAAAAAGCTATACTTGAAAATAGTAAATCAATAAAAATAAGCGTCTTTTTCATTAGCGAATCAAGGTTATGTTACCACTAATTGTTTCTTGCTTGTTGTTTAAATAAAGCACTTCAACAGCATAGGCATAAATACCTGAATTACACATTTTAC
>CAMDGP010000128.1 GCA_945897765.1 Chitinophaga pinensis | reverse complement strand
GTTCACCATCTCCAACAATAAAGAAAACTAATTTATTTTTTGTGTCTTTTTGAACAAGTTTGATTGATTCTAAAAATAAATCATGATTTTTAATAGGTGCAAGACGACCAATTATAGCAATTGCAATTTGATCATCACTTAAATTGTATTCTTCTCTGGTAATTTTTCTTTTTTCAATTAAATTTTCTTGAAAAGGATTTAAATCAAATCCTAATTGAATTACATTTATTTTTTCTTTTTTAGCTATTCGATAAACTTCACTTAATTCTTGTTGTTGAGAATCAGAGATTGCAATAATCCCTGTTGAGCGCGAGGCTAATCTTTTTTCAATTAAACGATACAATTCTGTTTTATATTTACTAAAATAAGAATGAAACACATGACCGTGAAAAGTATGAACGATTACAGGAACTTTACAATCATAAGCAGCTTTTCTTCCAAGTGCACCAGCTTTTGCAGCATGGGTATGTACTATGTCTGGTTTGAATTCTTTAATTATTTCTTTGATTTTCCTTAAAGCTTTCCGGTCACTTATTACGTTTGGAACTCTTCGCATTTCGTTTATTAAAACCGGAGTTACTCCATATTCCTCTAATATATGTAATGAATCAGCTTCTCCTTCTTCAGGTAACCCACCAACAAGTAAAGTCTCAAATTCATCAGAAATAAAACGTGTCAGAAAAGTAGCGTTGTAAGTTGGACCACCAATATTGAATCGATTTATTATTCTTAAAATTTTGATTTTCTTTTGATCCAAAATATGCTAATTAGTAGGTTTTTTCGTTGTTACAAATTACTTGTTAAAAAGTAAATTAATAATAAAATTAGAATTTATTAATTTCATTCATATTTGTAATAAACTATTTAGATGCAAAGGTACATAATTATTTTTTTCTTTTTATTAAGTTTTACGGCTCATTCTCAGAATTCTGTTCAAAAAGCAATTGATGATTTTTATGAAGATAAAATTAATTTCAATTCTTCGGTTTCTTTTATTGCTTATGATTTGGAAAAAGAAGAAGTAATTGCCAAATTAAATGAAAATAAATCTGTGATAAGTGCATCTGTTGCTAAACTTTTTTCTACTTCAACGGCAATTGAGTTATTAGGTGAAGATTACACAACGCAAACTCGCATATATTATGATGGATTTATTGATAATGACAGTGTTTTAAATGGAAATCTTTGGATTCGAGGTGGTGGTGACGTTTCTTTGGGAAGTAAATATTTTAACCCTTCAAAAACTGAATTAGATTTTTTAAATGCTTGGTCTGATTCTTTGAAGAACAAAGGTATTAACAGAATAAATGGCTCTGTCATTGCAGATGGGTCTGAATTTGGATATGATGGCTCACCTGAAGGTTGGAGTTGGGGTGATGTCGGAAATTATTATGGAGCAAATGCAGGTGGAATTAATGTTTTTGATAATCAAATTCTTTTATATTTCAAAATGGGTAAAGCAGGAACATTGAGCCAGATAACCGATATTTTTCCTTTTGTTCCTAATCTTGAAATGAAAAATGAGGTATATGCAGCTACAGTAAATAGTGACAATTCTTACATTTATGGTGCACCTTTTTCATTGGATCGATTAGTTAAAGGAAAATTACCTCAATTTACAGATCGTTTTATGGTAAAAGGAAGTATGCCTGATCCAGAATTTCAATTAGCATATGAGTTTACAAAAGTGTTAATCAATAATGGTATTTATGTTGTTAAAAAACCAATAGGATTTCGTTTAATTGATGTTGAACTACCTAATTCGTATAAAGATTTCTCCTATCTTTTCTCTCAACCAAGTAGAACTGTCAAAGAAATTGCATTTTGGACAAATTTTAAAAGTGTAAATCTTTTCGCAGAAGGGCTTTTGAATCAATTAGGTTATTCTAAAACTGCAAATGGTTCGACCGAATCTTCAATTAGAGTTTTAGAAGAGTTTTGGGCGCAAAAAATAGATCTTTCAGGAATGATTCTGAAAGATGGGAGTGGACTTTCTAGAAGTAATGCTATAAGTGCAAATCATTTTTGCCAACTTTTAACTTATATGTACAAATCAGTTAATTATAATGTATTTAAAGAAACTTTACCTGTTGCTGGAAAATCAGGAACAATTGCTAGTTTATGTAAAGGACAAATGGGTGAAGGACGAATTTTTGCTAAAAGTGGTACAATTAGCAAAGTAAAAGCTTATGCGGGTTACGTTTATTCTCAAAGCGGAAAAAAAATAGCGTTTTCTATTTCAATAAATAACTATAATTGTTCTTCAACTGAATTACAAAACAAAATTGAAAAGGTTCTAAATTCATTGGCAACTTATTAATCTAGTTTCAGTTTCTAATACTTGAACAATAAAATTATTCTCTATTTTTTTTTCAAAGTTGCATTTGTTATTTGAATTTAAGAGACAATTAGGAATTCTTTTTCAATATTTACCTTATCAATTCTTTTCCATCATCTTAATAGGGTCTTTTGGTCTCAACATCGGATTCCATTCAAAGCCTTTGATGAATTGCTCCTCTGTTTTGATTTGATTCATTGGGTAGAAAATACCATCCGGTTTATCGAAATAGGTGATTCCACTGACTTCGCCGCTATCCAAGTAAATTCTTAGGTCAGAAGCAAATAAACGATTCATTCCCATTCGTTTTTTGGTCACAAGCGAATCGGTTTTTTCTTCATCCTCAGGGTAAAAAATGGTCCAAGAGTTGCCTTTAACGTCCGAACGAATTAATTCGTTGTTTTTAAAAAATGCAACCATTTCTCTACCAGTAATTTGATTATAATATTTCCCTGAATCTAACTCCATTACTACACTTGCATTTCCCGAGATATCGATGCGTTCCACCAAAGAATCTTTTAGCGTAATTTCCATTAAAACTCCTTTTAACTCAGCGTTTTGAGCCCATACCATTGGTTTTGAACGTAAAAATAGCTTATCATTCTTGGGTTCATAAACTGCACTGTCACACGATGCTTGAATGCTTTTTTGAAAGATGCGAACATGGTCGTAACCATTGATTTTATCCGTTGCATTCAAACTATCTTTCTTTAGAATCAAACTATCCGCATGGATATAAATGGTGTCTTTATCCTTCACTTTTAAAGCTAATGCATGACCTGTCAGGTAGGTCGTTTTTTTTGCTTCACTCGAGTAGGCTTTGTCTCCAACGAAAATCATATTTTGCTCGAAATCTTTGTAAAATACATTACCTCGACCTTCGTATTCTTGAATTTTTCCATGATAATACAAAGTGTCGCCTTTCATGATGGTATTTTTCTGAATGATTTCTGCTTTTTTATAAAGTGTACCTTCCTCTTTTTGAACATTATACCAGCCTTTCTTGCACAAAATAGTCACACTATCGTTTACAATTTTAGTTGGGCCAAAGAAATAAGCAGTTTGTTTTTCATACGCGAATTGTAAAGTATCTGTGGTCATTGTTAAATCGTCCTTACGATAATTTACATTTCCACTAAAGAAAAAATTCTGCTTTTGAGGGAAAAAATAGCCCACTTTACTAGTAATTCGTTCGTTGGAAACAATCGATTCAATTTTTCCTTTATTGCGATAGATTCCTTTTCCTTGCTTTGCATCGTAATCCATTGAGTCGGTCGTAATCTTATATTCTCGATCGCGTACTTTTACGTGTCCCCATAATTTTGCATATTTCGTTGAGCCGTTGTAACTCAATGAATCACAGAAAAGATTAACGTCATTTTTACGAATTTGAACGTTTCCATATGCATGAACAAGTTTTTGTTTTTCTTGATAATGTGCTGAATCACAGTACATCGTATTTCCTTGGTACGTAAAATTTACATTCCCTAACAAGCGATGGATTCCTGTTCTTTCATCGTAAATTACTTTTTCAGAACCTGGCAATAGTTCTAAAATATTATTTTGAGCAAATAAATGGGCATGTAAAAAAAATGCGCCTATGAAAAGCGCAAATTTTAATATATGTGAGTTTTTTATCACGCAGGATTTGCTAATGTTTGTTTACGGTCTGGACCTACAGATACAACGTTGATTGGAACGTTTAATTGTTTTTCCAAGTAAGTAACATAATCTTTAAGAGCTTGAGGCGCACTTTCATAAGAATCTAATTCTGTTAAATCGCAATTCCATCCTGGTAACTCTTCGTAAATTGGTGTGATATCCAAATCGTTAACGTCAAAAGGGAAATCGGTAATTTTTTCACCATCCACTAAATAATGCGTGCATACTTTAATCGAATCAAAAATACTCAAAATGTCCGCTTTCATCATGGATAATTCAGTCACACCATTGATCATAATTGCGTAACGCATTTGTACTAAATCAATCCATCCACAACGACGTGGACGACCAGTTGTTGCACCAAACTCTCTTCCTTCTCTTCGAATTTCTTCACCCACTTCGTCTAATAATTCAGTAGGGAAGGGGCCACTTCCAACACGCGTACAATAAGCTTTGAAAATTCCGATTACATTTCCAATTTTTGTTGGTGCAATTCCAAGACCTGTGCATGTTCCAGCTGTAACTGTGTTTGAAGAAGTTACAAATGGATATGTTCCGAAATCAATATCTAACATAGTACCTTGAGCTCCTTCAGCTAATATTTTTTTACCTTCCGATAAAGCTTTTCCAAGGAAATGTTCACTATCAACAGCAGGTAATTTTTTCAATTCTTCAATTGCTGCTAGCCAAGGACCTTCTAAAGATGTTAAATCATATTCAAAGCCTTCATAATGTGCCAACATACCTACATGCTTTTCAACTAAAGCATTGTATTTTTCTCTGAAATTTGGTGAAAAAATATCACCTACACGCAATCCGTTTCTTCCTGTTTTATCCATGTAAGTTGGTCCAATACCTTTTAAAGTTGAACCAATTTTATTTTTTCCTTTTGCTGTTTCAGATGCTGCATCTAGTAAACGATGCGTAGGAAGAATTAAATGTGCTTTTTTTGAAATAAATAAACGATTAGCAAAATCTATATTAAAAGGTGCTAATTTATCTAGTTCACCTTTGAATATCACAGGATCAATTACAACCCCATTTCCAACTAAGTTAATCACATTTGAATGAAAAATGCCTGAGGGAATAGTATGCAAAACGTGTTTTATACCATTAAATTCAAGTGTATGTCCAGCGTTTGGGCCACCTTGAAAACGAGCAATGATATCGTATTTGGGTGTTAGAACGTCTACAATTTTTCCTTTTCCTTCATCTCCCCACTGAAGACCTAACAGAACATCTACTTTCATTTTTATTGCTTAAAGTGATTTTTTGCATCTTCAAGTGTTTCGTAAATTGTAAACACTTCGTGCATTTTAGTTATTTCGAATAATTTTGATAATCCACTATTTGGGTTGACTAAAACCACATCACCATTATTGATTCTTGCACGCGTCATAGATTTAACCATGAATGCAATTCCGCTTGAATTGGTGTGGGTCAGTTGAGTAAGATCAAAAACAATGTTCCAATCCTTCAATGAATTTAATAGGTTGTTTGGTTCTACCAAATCGTTTTCGCTTATAATTCTACCTTTTAGTTCAAAAATAGAAAGTTGGCTTGCATTGTGTAATTCAATAGCTAAACTCATTATTTCTTTGGGGATTTTTTGGTTCCGTAAAAATACAAAGTATGATGATTGATTTCTACATTAAAAAGTTCTTCAATTGTCGCTTTTATTTGTTGAATACGTGGGTCACAAAATTCAATTACTTCACCAGAATCAGTTAGAATAACGTGATCGTGTTGTTTGGAACTATGTGATTTTTCAAATTGGGCAATGTTTTTCCCAAATTGATGTTTTCTAACTAGATTACAAGCAATTAGTAATTCAATCGTGTTATATAGTGTTGCTCTTGAAACGCGATAATTATGACTTTTCATTTTTACATACAATGCTTCGATGTCAAAATGTCCTTCGTAATCATAAATTTCTGCGAGTATTGCGTAGCGTTCCGGTGTTTTTCGGTGGCCATTCTGCTCCAAATAAGCAGCGAAAATATCTTTGACTTTTCCCTTTAATTCAGTGTTTGTCATAATTGCACACAAATTTAATCAATATATTTTTTTTCAATTACGTATAGTTGGTTTAACTTTTTGAGTTATTAACACCTTTTACACGTATGCAAAAAAAAAGAGGCCCGAAGACCTCTTTTTAAAATATAGTTTGGGGAGATTATTCTCCTTTTTCCATTTTTTCTTTCAAAGCAGACAATGCGTCGAAATCACCAAGAGTTGATTTTTCTGAACTATTATTCAAAGCTTTCACTGCTTGATCAGTTGAAGAACCTCCTCCAGTTGAAGCTGGTTTTTTACCTGCTTTTGGTGTAGATGGTTTATCTTCTCCTTCTTCAAACGTTCTTGTGTGAGAGACAACGATTTTCTTAGCTTCTTTATTGAATTCAATCACTTTAAAATCAAGGATTTCTTCCACTTTCGCTTGGCTACCGTCTTCTTTTTTCAAGTGTTTTGCAGGACAAATTCCTTCAACACCGTAAGGTAAAGTTACAATACCTGATTTATCTTTGTTTTCGATGATTGTTCCTTGGTGAACAGATCCTTCTCCAAAAATAGTTT
>CAMDGP010000127.1 GCA_945897765.1 Chitinophaga pinensis | reverse complement strand
CAGTTGAGGCGGAGGCGTAAGAAATCTCTATTCTTATAAATTGAAAAATCCTCAATTAAGCCCATGTTTGAATAGAATTGGTTTTTTTTATTTCAGTTTATTTACTGAAATTCGGCTGTATCGTTCTTCCAAAAGTTCCAAGTAGGATTGTTTCATAGAATCAGACAAGAATGATTGTTGAATCCAATCAAGCGCTTTGACTTTGTTTTTAAGTAATCGATTGAATACACTTTCAACCTGTTTATTGGTCAATCCCAATTCCTTTCCAAATCGTTCAAAATAGGCACGGTTCAACTTTCTCTTTTTACCACCAAGTGTAAGTGCAAGTTCCTCTTTATCATCAGGGTTAGCTATTGCAACATTTAATAAATCATAGGATGGAGCGAAAATCCAACCACTTGGGGATTTTATCATGGAAAAATTCTTTAGGTGCATGTCATTATTTCCTGTCAAAAAACAAAATAACGTAAGTTCAAATAAAGAGATTACATCGAGCATTGTTCTGTCAGAGTACTCCTTCAATGCCTTACCTAACTTTTCCATCGAACTTTTATACTTATCGAAAGCCTCTGTAATTTGAAACATATCTATCATATGAATTTTTTTGCCTTTCGATGTGCGATCAATTCTTTTAGTAATGTAGGCTAATTCATACGATTTTAGTCGAATTAGACTTGATGGAACCACCTTTATTCTAAACGCTTCAGCAATTCGCATTGTTAAATGTTCATTGGCAGGCATTTCTGGATAATGTAGAGATGGGGGTTTCAAAATATAATTACCACCTAAAGCACCAACAACAGTAAGTCGTTGCTTTGAGTTTTCGGTAATTTCCTTAACAATCGAAAGTGACAACTTGGGTTGAACACCAGGAACTGTCACACTTCTATTTACGACATGTTGAGCCAGTTCAGACATTTCATCTAAGGTATGCATCAAAATGGGTGGCTCTGAATTGCCAAAAAAATGCTTACTACAACTTTCATGAAACTCACCAACTCGATTTAAAGGTTGGTAACAATACAAACATTTACTCTGCATGACTTTCAAGAATTGGTTCAACACGAACAGCTCCAATACAATTTTTACAACATGCCATTAATAACCCCATTCGGTCATTGCTGTTTAATTTCCAATTTTTAGAAGCGATGTCAAGTAACCATCCTTCAGGAATTAACCCTTCAAAAAAAGGAAATAAGCGATTATCTATATATGGTAAAGTTCGAACAGGCATTGAGAATGTAAGAAAATCCATTGGATGTTCTCGGACATAATTTTCATCATATTGGAAGACATATTCCCCTTCATTGGTCTCAGTCAATGTTCCGGATAGGAAATCTTGATAAAATACTTTTGCTTGCCTCATGATTCAGGTGTATTTAATTCTTTTACACTCACCGCTGCCAATTCATGACCAAACATACTAAGAACAAGATTCACTTTATCCATATTTAGATTTGTTTTTCCTTGTTCAATTTTTCGAACCACTGTGAGTGCAACACCAACACGTTCGGCAAACTCTTCTTGAGTAAGCCCTGTTTCCTTTCGTCGTTCTTTTACAAATTCAGCTATTCGTCTCATTATATGTTTTTCGATATAAATTTCTACAAATATACATTTTTATATGTAATAACATATATTTATTTAGATGTATTAAATTTTATATTTAAAAGCATATAATTTAAGGGGTCAATAAATATTGATTTAAACAAAGTTTATATCAAAGGATGTTTGTGATTCATCTTTTCTTCCTCCGATACTTCCCCCTGGTTTGATAAAAATACCTCGACCGATTTTGGTTTTTGATGACGTTTTTATTTGTACTTACTTTTTGGCGTAAATAACCCTTTCTGAATTTGCCTGTTCTGGTGATGGTTGGTTTTACATAAGTTCCACCGGCGGAATCTGATTTCTAGATTCCTTACAAGTATTTTCTTTTTGTTTAATCATTACCCATCCAATAATAAGTAATGCAGCACCTATTAACATTGCCCACGTTTCAAAATTGGTAAAGTGAAATCCTTCCATGCGTTTTTGATCGGCAATATCTTCATCATCCATGTAAGGTTCATAACGCCCGTGTACTTCTTGTGCTTTCAACCTTAGCACTGAAAAATAAAATAAAAGGGAAAGTGAAGCTTTTTTCATATATATAAAATTTGTTTTATTTTTTCGGTCATATGGACCGCGTAAGCAGCAACGAAGTTAATCGCAAAAGAGATTTATTCATCAGTGTTCTTTATGGAAAATCTCTTTATGCTTATTTCATAAGTTCAAAATTATTTCACATTTGTAATTCTAAAACTACTCAAAATTTTGTCAAAATCTGTCTTCCAAATAGATGTTTCTGAGACGCGATAGGATAGAGTTAAAGAATGCATGCGGTCGTTATTTTGGAAAATGTAATAGTTCACTAAAACGATTGGATTTGTACCTAATTGTCTTTTGTAAGAAACATGAATACAAGGCAACCCATTTACCTTTTTAACTTTAAGTGGATACCATTCAATTAAAGTGTGGCCAATAGACGTTAAGTCACTTCTTGTTTTCTGCTTGAAAGTTTGATTTAATTCAGAGATTTCGGAGGATGTTACAGTTGAAATATTGAAACTCAATGCTTGAAAATCACCATAAGAACCAATTTGTGTTTCAAGAATGACACGTCCATATTTTTGAAAAGATGAATTTGTAGTTGTATTCAATCCTTTTTGCTGAAAAACAAGTTGCGGTGCGTCAATTTCTAATCGGTTGTAATAAGAATTCACAATTTCTTGATAGGTTCCCGATTGTACTTCCATATTTGGTGGCATGTCTATAAATCCAACGTTTCGAATATAAATTCGTTCCCAACCTGTCAATAGCGTTTGAGCAGCTTGAGATTGAGAAAAAGCAGTTCCCGAAAAGGAAATTAGTAGTGTAAATAAAAGTGTTTTCATATTTTTTAAGTTAGTTCTTTTCATCTTTATTTGAAATTGCAACCGCTCCACCAACTAAAGCAATTGCACCACCAATAACAAGAAAAATTAATTTGTTTCTAAAGAAGTTTTTTACTGTATTCGACGCAACGGATTTCTGACCTTCCTCGTGAGCAATTCTTCGCCATTCTGCTTGTTGTTCAGCAGATGGTGGTTCAGTATTTTGAGCATTTAATTGTAGGGAGAGCATCAGCGAAGTAAAAAGCACATAAATTGTTTTCATAATATTTTGTTTTTTCTGTTAATAGGAGAAATTGAAAAAGGTAACCAAGTTCAATTATTTTTTATTCAATGCTCTAATTAAAATCGACCATATTTTAGATGATACGAAATACAGAATTCTTGATATGACTGAGATTTCTGGATCATATCTTTCAGTCCACGATAATAATTAATTCTTTTTTCTTCTGCAGCCACTCGGTTTCGTGATGAATCTAATTGACCCATATTCACAATCGGATGTAAAACACCGAATATACTCAGTAATGTTAATATTACTCCCCACCATTGCGGTGATTCAAACCCAAAAATTCCAAATAAACCAATCGCCAATGCAATTACGCCGAATAGCAAAATGGTGGTAAGTTTATCATGTGAATTCTGAACTGCATTTTCATCAATTAAAGCTGCGTCTGGATTTCTTCTAATTTGAAGTTTAAATTGATTAAATTCCTCCTCCGAAATGGATGCTGGAGGATTAAACGTGTAACTTTCAACTGTTTTCGTGTAAGTAAATCGTGCCATAATTTAAGTTTTTTTTTATGTTATACTTGTTTATAGCTAGTAACTAAAAAGGTAACCACTAAACACAAAAAAATTACTATTTTTGATTAAATAATTAATTTCCAATGGGCAAAATCTACTTGTTTTTATTTTTTTTATTCTCGATTTCTAACTTTTTTGGACAGAATCAAAAGCCTCCAGTATTTGTAACTAAAGTTTATGAAGATCTATACCGTAATCTTTATATTACCAAAAAAGTTGAAAAACCAGAATTGGTTTACATTACTGATGACAATTCTAAAATTATTGAATATAAACCCAGTCAAAACGGCAGTAAAAGCAAATTGATTGTAGGTTCAGAATTTGTTAAAGTATTAAGAACTTTCGATGCAGATTCTATGAATGCACTCGCTTTTGTTATGGGTCATGAAATGGCTCATATTTTTTTAGAGCAAAGTGATAATATCGAAAGGATAGGTGGAGGTTATGCTGATAAAACCTTAAAAAAAGAATTGAAGCAACTTAAAGATTCACTGTACTCCAATCTTTTTGAAAGACAAGCAGATGAATATGCTATCTTCTACTCTCAATTAGGTGGCTATAAAACTACACATATAGCAGATAAAGTATTAGATAAAGTATATGAGTACTTTAAGTTAGATCACAAATTAAATGGTTATCCAGAATTAAAAGAACGCAAATTTATTGCGTCTTCATCTGCTCTAAAAATGAAACTCTTGCTAGAAAGATTTGAATTAGCCAATTTGTGCTTAATGACTAAGAACTATAATGTGGCTGTAAATATGTTTGAAGCCATATTAAAAGAGGGGTTCAAGAGTTCTGAAATATATAATAATCTTGGAATTTGTTTAATGTTGAAAGTCATCCAAAGTGATACTATTTATCAAAACTATGAATGGCCACTATTTTTAGATTCAAAATCAAAATTAAGTTCGAATTCTCAAAGAGATATATTTGGAATAGATTTTAAAGAAACGTTGAATAATGCAATTGGTTATCTTAAATTGGCATCTGACGATAAAGAATATAAATTAGCTAACTTAAATCTTTCCATTGCTCATTTATTAATGGAGATATCCAAGGAGGATACTGAAGTCGATCACATAAGTGAATGTAATTATTTTCTTAACAAAGTATCAAATAAATTATCGCAAGCAAATACGTTGAAAGGGATATTAGCTCACTATATAGGGGATTTTGATCAAGCTAAACAAATTTTACAGAATGATTCGGAAAAAAATGTCATTTCAAAAAGAAATTATATTTTGTTGTTTGGTAAAAAACAAAATTTTTCAATTTCAGAGAACCCGTTGAATTGCATGCTGAAATCTGAAGCTAATTTGGCTGAATTATTCTTTGATACTAAAGGAATTGTAAGAGACTCGTCAAATTATGGTTCAAAACCTCTATTACCATCCTTTTCTAATATTTCAGTGGATAGTAAGATTACCAATACAATGACTTGTTCAAGAATTTTTGATAAGAGTCAAAATACTAAAGTCTATTTCGCTAAACAGAATGACAATTGTGAGAACATTACAGAAAATCTATTAAAAGACTATTCTGAACTTATATTTGAGTCTAATTTGTATAAATTTTACATATTTACAGATTGGATCATCCGAATTGATGATAAAGGAACTAAAACTGTTTATAAAACCCGTTAATTATGAAAATTAAAATTACAGCTATTTTATTGTTTGGATTTCAATCCGTTTTTGGACAAGGAATAAAATTCGATAAGGAAAAATACGAAAATATTCCTGTTTATGAACCTCAGAAGTCACAAGGATTTGCAAATGTTACCTTACCTTCAAAAATTTCATACAGAGATTATTGTCCTCCAGTATTAAGTCAAGGTCAACTTTCTACATGTGTTGGCTGGGCTACATCTTATGCTTTATTAAGCACCCAACAAAACATTCTAATGGGAGAAACAAACTTTTACAGAAAACAGGTGAGAGTTATGGATCCTAATTTTGTTTATGCACTCATTCGAGATTATAGTGATGGCTGGTGTCAAAACGGAACATATATGTCAGATGCTATGGATATTCTTAATAACAATGGATCAAAACCTTTTTTTGCAGCTCCATGGTTATCATGTAATTCAACTTATGAGTTTGATAAATTTGCTTTAGCCATAGCTTCGATTTATACAATAAAGACATATTATACCCTGAAAGATGCAACTGATTTGGTCTCAACACTAAAATATACTCTAAACAACAAAAAACCAATTGGAGTTGGAATGACCGTAACAAAATCCTTTGCTACTGGATCTGGTATTGCATACGGTGGTAAATGGACGCCAAATTCAAATGAAAAGATTGAAGGAGCTCATGCCATGTGTATTGTTGGGTATGATGACAATAAATATGGAGGAAGCTTTGAACTGATGAATAGTTACGGAACTTCTTTTGGTGACAAAGGTTTTGTTTGGATTTCTTACGCTGACATGAAAAAATACATGCAAGAAGCGTATATTATTGAATTAGAAACAGAACAAAATGGCTACAGGACAGGAAATTGTACTTTAGGAGACTGTTATAATTATTATTCACGATATAAATATAATACAGGGGAAGTGTATGAAGGAGAGTTTTCAAAGGGATACAGAAATGGTTGGGGAATTCTATTACATACGGATAATTCGTTTTATATAGGAGGATTTGTAAATGGATACAAACATGGTTTGGGCATCGTTTATCTTCCAAGTAGTGGTAATTTTTACAAGACCAATTTTAATTATGGTACCTTGCAAAGCTCACAAAATTATCAAGGTTTTTCTGGAACTGAAGAAGATAAGAAGTTAGATGGACTTATTGATGTACTACAAGGTGTTATTTCTGGCAAAGAAGTTAAC
>CAMDGP010000126.1 GCA_945897765.1 Chitinophaga pinensis | reverse complement strand
TCAAAGCCTCACGATTGGTCGCATTACTACCATCATCAATAATAATGAGCTCGAAATTTTGAAAGTCCTGATTTAACACTGAATCAATTGCTCTTTTGATATAAGAAAAATCGGTATTGTAGACAGCCATTAGCACCGAAATTTTTACTTGTTTTAACATAGTTAATTGGTAAAATGGTTGCTGCTCAAAAATTGATACATATTAAATTCTTTTAAATCTTTCAAATAAACTTGTAAGCGTTGGTAATTTCAGGGTGCAAGTAACTCATTTTTCTGTTTGATCAGGTTAATTCCTTGTTATTTTAACGATTAATCGTTCATATTACCGATTACAGAGAAAAACAGGATCCATTACGACAGAACAACAACCAACTTTTTTTTCTTACAAACCAATCAGCGGCAAGCAAAATTAACTCTTTTATATTGACTTTAAGTTAAGTGAATATAAATATAACTTTGCTGAAACCTGAAAATCTGAACAACTTTAGGTAGAATGAAAAAGCTTTTAGAACAAAAAAAACAGGTGTTTTGAAAAAGAGCGATAATAGGTTAAGACTTTTTCAAGTTACCTAATTGTTTATTGGTTTCCATTTCCCTTTTTTAAAATATACGTTGTTATATTTCTGACTGTAAAAAACTAAATTGAAACTCCATGCCCATCGATAAGTAGTTGGATTACTTGTCAATATGTGGTGAGTTGGTTGATCCATTTTTATGATTAGTCTTTCCGAAATGTATTGACTTGGGTTGGTCGTATTAATTTTCCCACGAAATATTTTTAGAATTTTATCCTTATCTGTAACGTAGAAATAAATTGAGTCGTTTTCTCTTATTTCAAAGCGGTAATTGTTGTATTGCCAGTCTGATTGTCGGCCAGAAAAGTAGTCACGGTCAACAATATATTGTCCATAATAATCTTCTTTTTCGAGATTTTTTTTGTCCGTCAATAAGCGAATAATTGCCCCAAGAGCAAAAAGACCTAACAAACTAATCCAAAAATAACCCAGTATTTTCCCAACTATTTTTTTCCTAGTAATAGCCCAAACTACTAATAGAATAATTGACAAGGGAAAAATGAATAAGATTAATATCACTCTCTTTTTTCTTAGTTGTTACACTTAGTTTCTAGTTATAAGTGGATGAAAAACGGTTCGGCTAAAATATCGATTTAACGCAGTTTAGGTTTTGTTAGAAATGTTTTTAATTTAATCATTATTCCAACCAAGATTATCAGAAAAGTAATACTTGATAGTATCCATTTAAACGAGTTAATTCCAGATCCTATTGAAACTAATAACTCGGATATTGAACTTGAATTTAAATAGGTTTCTAGCATCAATAATTCAAGGTAATTCTCTGCCCAATCGGTAATCATACAAAGAATAGGAGCAATCAAAAATAAACGCTTGTTTTGGAAGAAGTACATAATCCAAGATGTGTACATCAAAGTATAGACAAATGCAAAAATCACGTCCCAAATTTGAAGAAATACACTGTAACACAGAAGTTGTTCCTTATTCCTTGATTCAAAGAAATTCTTTACCAACTCTATGCTGTAAGAAAAGGAAACACCTAATGAATTTGCACCCGTTTCAAGTTTGAAACAGTTACTAAATGGTGCCAGAATGTATGTTATGTAAAAGAAAAAAACTATCGTAAAACTTATTGCCAAATATAGAATTCGGTTATTCTTGAAATGTAGAATTATTTTGATCATTTTTTTATTTTTCAAATGGTTATAACGGTTTGCTGCTAACCGAAGTTGGCGATTTATACCAAAACTGTTAATGCAGATAACCAACTTTGATTAACCCCAAAAGCGTCTGAGGAGTAATGGAGCCGCCATTTTCTTGTAGGTTCTGTTACCTGCATGCTTTGTTTTTAATTGTTGCAACTGTTATTCTTTTATTACTTTCTTGGTTAAAACTCTTTTTTTCTCTTTAAGAAATACAATATAATACATCCCTTTCTCCAAATTTATTAAGCTAAATGAATTGTTTTCAGGTTTATTGACCTTTGAAACTACTTGCCCTTTTGAATTATAAATAATAATTTCATCTGATACAATATTTTTATCCCAATAAAGCATAGGCGATATCGAGTTTGGGGAAATTAATGTTTCAGAGTTTTCAGAATTATAATCAATATAAGCTAACGCACCTGTTCGCGAAATATCTACCTCAATACCATGAAAGATATCATCAATGTTATCTGTATTTACCAAAATAAAATCAGAACCTAAAACTCCGTTTTGGTTAATAAGTGGATTGTGTATTGTTACATTAGTTGTTTTCCACTGATTGTCACCAATTCCTGTTATATTTAAGGCATTTTGTAAGCCTAATAAATTATAATATTTTAATGCCCAAGTCGAATTTGGATTTTTATCTAGCCACGTAATTTTAAATGTTAAACTGTCTGGATCTGAAAGTAAAAACACATCCGAATCGAATTTAAAATACATAGTGTCTTTACTACTACTGTTTTCAAAAGAACGAGCAAAACGGTCGTACTTTGATGAGCTTGTATTGATAAGTCCCCTCACTCTGAAGAGACCAATTGAAGTTAAATCTGGATTTATTTGAGTTATCCATCTTTCGTAATTCCCTTCTTCAATGTTCCATCCAGCATCATTATACCCTGTTTGCTGGTCACGTTGATATACTTGTCCTTGAGTAGCCGAAAACACATCATCCATTTGAGCACCACGGCTTGCGTAGGCATTGCAAATAGCAATATATCGAGACTTATTTTTCTTATTGGCTTGACCATAAATGGTTTCTGGAAATTTAATGGTGTTTTGAGAATTTAATCCTTCATGGAAAATGGAATAGGCAGCATCTGCAGTGCTTGGATTTACTTGTTTGGAATATTTATTAAACAGCTTAAAAACATCATGTAATTCTGGTTTTGATTGTGCTTCTTGCAATGCACTTTTAGTAACAAGCCAAACCGAAAGACCCGTATTTAGACCACTTAATGCACCCCAGTAAAAGCCTAATGGCACATTAATTTGATAAAGGGGTTTAGTCCAGGTTTGATCCATTTCTGCTGCAGAAAATAAATGTAATCCTTGTGGATTAACAAGATAAGTTGTCCAAGTAGTTTTAAAATCTAATTCATCCGAGAGATGATGCCCTCTAGCGAAAGCACTGCCTTTTGTTCCAAATCCATAAGTAACATTATTGGTTACCCAATGCCATTCTAAAGGTTCGCCAACAGGATCAATATTATTAAAAAGAAGTCCAATTTGGGTGTTACTATTCCCCGTATTAAATGTCAGTCTAAATTTTTCAAATACTTCTAATCGAAATTCACGCCATTGATTATCAGAAATAGTATAAGATGAATTGAGAGGAGCCCCCTTATAGGCAACTTCATCACCTGTGCATCCAGTTTTTACTTGAACATATGCAATATGATTGAATAGATTTGCTGGTTGTGATCGCAAGAAATGGCCGAAACTTTCTATCATATTGAAATAATATGTTTTATAATCAATGTCTAAATAATACGGATATTTTTTCCAATTTGGATGTTTTGTATCATTAGTAAGCACGCTAGTTACACCATTAGCGTAAATCCAAACTGGTGCATCGGGACCAACTCCTACGCTTATGTTAACCATCTGATTGTTAGTGTAAGCTGATTGTAATATAGTTTGAATTTCAGACCAATCGTATTGATTTGAGTTATTTGGTTGCACATCTTCCCAGTTTACATCGGCACTTTTGCCTTTTAAATAATGGTAATCAGGATTAACTGAAATGTCATAGGCATTTGATCTGTCCCAAACACCATAGGAATTAACTGGTAAAATGGTCGATTGAGCATTTACATAAAATGCAAACAAAATAAATGTAATTATATTCAATAAATAGTTTTTAACTTGTTTTTTCATTTACATTTAATTTTTAGTCAAGCCAATTTAAGACTATGCAGTACTGAAGCTTGCAGGTAAAGTTTTGCAGCTATAATAAGTTGCCGATTTCCACCACAAATAATGCTGTGGAGAACCCATATTTGATTAACTACAAATGTGTCTGCGGAGCACTGAAACGCCACTTTTGCCAATTGAAAATCAGCGAAGCTAAACCCGTGTTAGTGGTTGGCATTTTGTTCTGTCGTCTGTTGGTTAGCATAATTGTCAATTCGTTTGTTACGTGCTTTTATGAAGTCCATTACTTTTTTTTTGTAAGTCAAATATTCATCTATGTCCGCAAATGTTGGTCTTGTTTTGAAATTGTCAAACGGTAAGTAAAACTTAATATTTTCATTCTCGTCAACAAGGTCATTGAGTAAAAAGAAGTCAATGTAACCTTTAAAGTTGTCAAACAAGTTGAAGAAGTCCTTATATCTTAAAAATGTGTCGTTAAGTGGGTTTAGTTGTCCTGAGTAAAAAAGTCTGATACATTCTAAAGTCAGGTCAAACCTGTCGTCAATTAAGTTGTTTATTCCACGAGCTTGATTGATTGTAAACTTATTGTCTATTTTATTTTTCGGAAAAAGGGAGTAAGCACCAATAGTTGAACCAATGTCAAAAAGTTCGTTTACTTCATTTGGAATTTGTTTTAACAACCATTGTTTTCTTGTCTGATTTCGATATGAATGAGTTATGGCATCGCTCCCTAAATTAAATTCTCCAAGTTCCGATTTGTGATATAAATATGCTCCACTTTTTTTGTCGTCTAATTCAAAAGATTGTCCGTTTGGCAATGATTTACTCCATAGCATATTATGATATGAGCGAAGTGTCGGACTTGTGCTGTCCGGGTCGCCACCGTTTGCGTCTGTGTAAACATGAAAAGTTATATCTATTTTCATTTTTTTCTGTCGTGTTATTCTATAAGTAAAGGTCTTCCACTGCTTGCCGCTAACGTTTTAGGGATTGGCGAAGGTGGCAATTTTCATCACAAATGTTGATGCGGAGAACCAAATTTTGATTAACCACAAATGTGTCTGCGGAGCACTGAACCGCCACTTTTGCCAAACCCGTGTTATGCCTTCGTGCCTATCGAATTTTAATTATTTTATTTTGATATATTTTCCCTTTTTCCCCATTAATTTTAATGAGATATAATCCATTGTCTAAGTTACACAAATCGGCCACAATATGATTGTTAGCATTGGTGATTGGCACATAAATTTCCTGTCCAAGATTATTGTAAATATATATTTGATTTTCTGAATTGAAATCACCATTAAATACCATTGTTACTATGTCCGTTGTAGGATTAGGATATATCACTATTTCTGAATCTACAGATAGATTATTAACTGATAAAGGTGAGCAATTTATAGCCGTACCTGTTTGTTCAGAAAAAACTCCGTTTGAAATGCTCCAATTGAACCAAGTGCCTCCTGAACCAGATTGCCATGTATTTAAATCAAATGTTTTGCTCCCAGTACTGTCTCCTTTGATTTGATAAGTTTTTAAAGCTAGTCCACCCAAATTCCACGTTAAAGGACTTCCTGATGAACAGTTTTCAGGTGATTGAATTGTTAGCTCACAATTTGACTGAATGAAGTAAGCATTATCATCATATGTGGGGTGTCCGCCAAAAACTCTTGCTATTCCAGTGGTGTCTATGCATATGGCAGTATATTCGTCACAAGCAATAGCATTTGCATAAACACCATAGTCCGTGTGAATTCTGGCTAAAAATGTTACAAGTCTGCCTTTTCTGTCGGGGTTATCAAAATGAGTGTCGGTTATTGTATTATCTAAAAAGTTATTGTTAATAAATGCAGATGAATCGACTGTTACCAGACTATTAAATGGATTGGAAAGAGCAGCAGCGGATGTGACCGTTCCATATTGAGCAGAAAAATAATACTTTCCTTGTATTGCCATACCCGCACTAGTTCCGCCAATTACAATATTTTTTTGCTGAATAGCTTGATTAATTGCACTATCAACGGGAGAATTTCTCCAATAATTTATATAGGTCCATTGGTCACCGCCTGCGAACCAAATCGCTTCAGCTTGTTGAATTCTTTGAATGACGTAAGGGTCACTACTTGCTAAAGCGTTGTTGCAAACAATCGTTTCAACCGAATTTACGGTTACTCCTAATCCCGAATAAAGGTAGGAATTATAACCGTTAGAACCTGTTGTCCTTAATACTAAGATATCTCCTCCATTAGCTCTTTGTAGAAACCATTTCATAGCATTGTCGTCTTCTGTTGCTCCTCCCATTAAGCATACACCTCCAGAAGGATTGGTAACAATGTCAGTAGCACTGCCAGTTAAATAAGATGTATAACTCTGTCCGAAACCTAAAAATGGAATCATGGTCAAAATTGAAAGTATTATTCTATTCATGAGTTTTATTTATTTTATTACTGTTTTGATGTTTCGTGGCATGAGGCATAACGTTACTCGACTAAGCGAAGGCAGCTCTCTGGAATATGTACGTGCTGCTTTTGCTTAGTCGATTTTATGTTTAGTTTTTTATTATCAATTTTTATTTTCTGTTTTACCAAAGATAATAATAAAAACGTAGTCGAGTAACCCGTAATTTTAGAAAATCTCACCCAAGCATGCTGCGGTCTAACTTATGGTGCTTACATACTATGTAGGCGACGT
>CAMDGP010000125.1 GCA_945897765.1 Chitinophaga pinensis | reverse complement strand
GTCTGAAGAACAAAATGTTTGGGTATTTGAACCAGTTGGTGGAGAAGATAAATAGCTTCCTACAATTGAGAGAGTATAGGAATCCGGCCATGCAATATTATCAATGAGTATTGGATAATAATAAGTGCCAGCCGGTATATTGTTCCAATTTAATGCGATACTTCCATTAGCACAAGTTGTATAATTCCAGTTTGTTGCTCCTGTTAAAGTTGGATTTGCTCCGCAAGTTGAAAACAAATTTATATAAGCATTATCGATTATTGGCGTATTACCACAATAACTTAGAGATAGATTCATGCCACTACAAGGAACAATGATACTTATCCATGTTTCCGAATATTGCGTTAATCCGATTGTGTTAGTTGAACCAATTCCAGTTCCAGTGTGCGTTTGGTTTAAATTTAATCCTAAATCAATGACAGCAGCATTTACACATAAATCATTTACAGGAGCAGGAGGACAAATTGCTCCACCTATTGTAAACAATGTATTGAAAGGCGCCGCATTAGGAGCTGATGCAGATGCATACGTTGTGGCACCGTTTGTCAAACTCCAACCAATTTCATCTGGAAAATCACCTTCCGTAAGAATCACCCGGTAACAACCATTTGGCAAACAAATTGACTGAGTTCCAGAAGCACCTGTTGTTAATGTATATGGACCGTAAATTGTACCACCTGCTTCTTGCAATCTAAATTCTGCACCATCCCATCCATCACTAAATGAGTCTGTCATATTCAATGTAACCGGAGTTCCTGAGCAAGGGGTAGGACATGCAATATTAATTGTCCCTGTATTAGCTGTAGTATTTTCATCATCTAGCATCAAGTAATAGGTTATCCCTGCAGTGAGGTTAATACCCCAGGTTTCTGTACCAATTATATCATTTACATAGGTCCATCCAGTTGTGTTACATCCTAAAGATTGAGCCTTCCAGAATAAATCAACATAACCGGCACTTGCATTGACTGTAACATTATGAACACCAGTGACAGTAGGCGTAAAAGCAAATAGTTTTTCTTGGCCAGGAACAAGGAATGCACCACCATAATTATTCCATGCACCCGCTGATCCAGCCATACTGTAATTAGTTGTTAGTTCGCAGGAAAGTGTTGGAATGGATGCACAAGGATCGTAAGGAGTAACGCATCCGGTTAAGCGATATCGAAGTGATGCGTTTGCATTTAGGGCATTGCAACTATTCGTTCCCCACCTAGTCAAAAAAACTGAATAAGTACCACTCGTACCACAATACCAGGTAATGGCAGATTGGAAACCGCAAAAATCATCATTTGTTGCTAAAACCGTACCTCCTGTTCCAGTTGCATACAGTCTAAGATATGTATCAGATGTAGATAATCCGCATGTCTCGAAATAATACGTACAACCTGCAGTAGCAACAAAGTTGAAAGCTCTTCTTCCTGAATTATATGTGGTTGTTACTTGATTTGTTGTTGTAGGAACTATGGTTTCGTTTGAAGCTACAGTAGCATTACAAAATTGAGCTCGAAAATTTGTAATACTAATCAAAACAAAAACAATCGTAACAAAACTATTTTTTAAATTAATATGCTTTTTAATAAAAAGCAATTTCTCATTCATTTCTTTATGAATCCCTACAAAAAACGCCAGTAAAGTACTAATCAGATGGGGCATATATCTTTTAAAAAGAACTGTTTCAATTACATTTTGACTTGCTAAAGTATAAATTTTCAATTTATTAACATAATTTTAATTGAAATTGTTTGTTTTAGACTGTTAGTTAGTGAAAGTTATGAGTGAAAAATTAAGTACTCATTGTATTTGGGAGAAGAGAGAAACCACTATTAATTCTTCATTTTGACAGGATATATACAATGCTTCAAAGGAAAAATCCTAATCTCACACCGAGTTAAGATTTATCAAGATTTCCTTTGAGTTAGATTAAAAATTTTAAAACGTCATTCCCCTGAGTCTATTTAAAGTGGAGCATAAGAATCTCACAACAAGTTATTATATAGCTATAACTTTATTGGATTTCAAATCAAAACCAAGTATCCCTTCTCCGAATAAAGATTCACCACTACTTGCTTCGTGTTAAAACCCCAGTTAAAACTTAAAAAAATTATCTACTATTTCACGCCCCATACATCATCAAAAACGACTTCAAAAATTGATCTATTTCACCGTTCATTACGCCATCAACATCAGATGTTTCAGTGCCCGTTCTTACGTCTTTAACTAACTTATAAGGTTGCATAACGTAATTTCTAATTTGAGAACCCCATTCGATTTTCTTTTTACCAGCTTCGATTTCAGATCTTTTTTCCATTCGTTCACGCAAAATCAATTCGTATAATTGTGAACGCAACAATTGCAACGCTTTTTCTTTATTGGCCAACTGCGAACGCGACTCTGAATTTTCAATGATAATTCCTGAAGGAGCATGTCGCAAACGAACCGCGGTTTCAACCTTGTTTACGTTTTGTCCTCCTGCTCCACCCGAACGGAAAGTTTCAAATGAAACATCAGCAGGATTGATATTAATTTCGATATTGTCGTCAACAAGTGGATAAACATAAACCGAAACGAAAGAAGTATGGCGTTTTGCATTGGAATCAAAAGGGGAAATTCGAACCAAACGATGCACGCCATTTTCGCCTTTCAAATAGCCAAAAGCAAACTCACCTTCAAATTCTAAGGTAACTGTTTTCACTCCTGCAACGTCGCCATCTTGGTAGTTTAATTCAGAGATTTTATAGCCTTTTTTCTGTCCCCACATCATATACATACGCATCAACATCGAAGCCCAATCGCAACTTTCTGTACCACCAGCTCCAGCTGTAATTTGAATAACGGCACTTAAAGCATCTTCTTCGCCAGAAAGCATATTCTTAAGCTCTAATTCTTCAATTTCGGCAGTCAAAACTTTGTATGCCTCCTCCATTTCTGCTTCCGTACTCACGCCTTCTTTGACAAACTCAAACATCACTTCTAAATCATCGGCAGCACCTTTAACGCGGTCGAATGTTTCAACCCAAAATTTTAAGCCACGAATATCTTTCATTTTAAGCTCCGCTTTTTTAGGATCGTCCCAAAAAGAAGGGTCTTGTGTTCGTAATTCTTCTTCACGCATTTGCATTCTTTTTTCTTCAATTTTTAAATAAGATTGAATGGCTGAAACACGTTTTAAAAGCTCTTTATGTTGTTCGATTGTCATGGCGCAAAGGTAATTAATAAATCGCAAGGGAATAATTAGGTATTGCGAACTAATAATTGCGAATGAAAAAACGAAGCAATTGGGCACAAAAAAAGCGCCCATTTCTGAGCGCTTTACAATTATTTTTAAGTTCTTAGTTTTTTACTGGCTCGGGAGCAATTACCTCTGGAGTTGTTGGTTGAGGAAGCACTGTTCCTTTTATTGTTAAAACAACTGGATCATTTACATCAGAAGTGATAGTGATCGTTTTTGTGAAAGGGCCAACTCTTTTAGTATCGTAAGAAACACTGATTTTGTCTTTTTTACCTGATGGAATTGGAGCAGTAGGCTTTTGTGCAGCTGTACAACCACAACTTGTTTGAACGTTTTGAATCGTAGCATCTTGTTTGCTAATATTTTTAAATTCAAATTCAAATAAATCTTTGTTGTCATAAGGAATGTTTTCACGAACAATTTCCAAAGTTGTGAATTTCAAACCAACTTTCGGTGCTGGAGTTGCTGTTTCTGTTACTTGTGCGATTGTTAATCCTGATAAGATTAATGAAAATGCGAAGAATAAATGTTTCATAGTTTTTTGATTTTGTTTTACAATAGTATAATTTAAAAAGTTAACGTGCTAAAGTTTAACACAAAATTAAGAAATCAAATAGTATTCCAAAACATCGCGAACGGAAAAATAGGTGTTATTATGTACTTTTTTAAGTTGACTTTTCTTCAACCAAACGACTTCCGTTATTCCTTCTTCTTTTTGAGCTTTAGTTTTTTTAGAACCTTCATAATTCAAGACAAACCAAGTTGTTTTTTTTAGAACACACTCACCAAACATAAAGTAACAATGATAGGTTTTCATTAATTTACCCTCGATGGTTAAATTTCCTTCCAAACCACATTCTTCTTGAATTTCACGTATTGCTGTTTCTCGACTTTTCTCTCCTTTCTCCATTTTCCCTTTTGGAATATCCCATTTCCCATTTCGTTTGATGAAAAGTTGTTGGTCGTCTGATTTAACGATTCCACCTGCCGCTTTGATTTTTTTGAAATTCGAGAAAAAATACTTCATTACACTTTTTGGGTTTGGACTAACAAACTGATATACAGGTTCGACCAAACTTTCTTTTAATACTTGAAAATTTTCGGGTTCTAAACCTTCGTATTTTGGAACATCCAACATTTCTTCATTGGTAAAATAAATTACCTTTTCTTCGATGAAAACTTTATACTTTTGTGCCATGATTGAAAACAAAGATAGAGCATTAAAAGTTGCTGAGTTGCTTTTGAAAGTAAAAGCGGTTAAATTACAACCAAACGAACCATTTACGTGGGCTTCCGGCTGGAAATCACCCATTTATTGTGACAATCGTTTAACGCTTTCTCACCCTGGTGTTCGCACTTATATTCGCCAAGCTTTTTGTGAAATGATTCTTGAAATGTTTGGAAAACCAGATGTTATTGCTGGAGTTGCAACCGGTGGTGTTCCTCAAGGAGTTTTAATTGCTCAAGAATTAGGTTTACCATTTATTTATATCAGAAGTAGCGGAAAATCCCACGGAATGGGGAATTTAATTGAAGGAGCATTTGAACCTGGTCAAAAAGTTATCGTGATAGAAGACTTAATTTCGACTGGTGGAAGCAGTATTAAAGCGGTTGAATCGTTAAAAGAAGCTGGTTTAATCGTGAAGGGTTTGGCAGCAATTTTTACTTATGGTTTTAAACAAGCAAGCGAGAATTTCAAAAATGCAGATTGTCCTTTTATTACATTAACGGATTATTCAGTTTTAATCGAACAAGCTTTAAATTCAAATTATGTGACAGAAAATGACTTGGCAAATCTTCAAAATTGGAGAGAAAGTCCTGCAACTTGGAAACAAAACAACTAAACTATGGAACTAAATAGCAACAAAGTTATCGTCGCAGCAACAAAAGCTGAAATCATTTCTTATTTGTCAAACGCTGAAAATGTATGGGATTTATTGCCACAAGATAAAGTTTCTGATTTCAAAGCTACAACAGAACAATGTTCCTTCAAAGTACAAGGTGGAATTACCATTTCTTTAGTTGAAAATGGAGCAACTGCTGATGAATTATACCTTAAATCGGGCGAAAAATCTCCATTTCCTTTTAAATTAACGGTTAAACTTTCGGAGGCTGAAGGTGGAACAGAAGGTTATATTCATTTTGACGGTGAAGTAAATATGTTCTTAAAAATGATGGTCGAAAAACCGTTGACTGCTTTATTTAATTATATGTCTGAAAAGCTAAAAGTGAAGTTTGGGTAGGGATTTGGATTGCAGATTGGTGGATTATAGATTGCAAATTGAAAATTATAGATTGGTAGATTTGCGGATTTGAAAATTACTAAACATTCCTAACAAAACTGAAAGTTTCTGAAACTTCTTTAACTTTGAACCACAATGGATTTTCAACTCGTTTCAGATTACCAACCAACAGGCGACCAACCAGAGGCAATTCGTCAGTTAGTTGCTGGATTAGAAGCTGAAATAGAGCATCAAACATTACTCGGTGTGACGGGAAGTGGAAAAACATTCACGGTAGCAAATGTTATTGCGAATGTAAATCGTCCGACTTTAATTCTTTCTCATAACAAAACGTTAGCAGCTCAGTTGTACGGGGAATTCAAGCAGTTTTTCCCTCACAATTCAGTAGAATATTTCGTTTCTTACTACGATTATTATCAGCCAGAAGCGTATTTACCTGTAACTGGCACTTACATCGAAAAAGATTTACAAATCAACGATGAAATTGAAAAACTACGACTTTCAGCAACCTCTTCCCTACTTTCAGGTAGAAAAGATGTGATTGTAGTTGCTTCCGTTTCTTGTATTTACGGTATCGGAAATCCAAGTGAATTCAAGAACAGCATCGTCAATTTGAAAGTCGGACAAACGGTTGCGCGCAATAAGTTTTTGTTTCGATTGGTAGAAAATTTGTACTCACGAGCTGGAGATACTTTTGGACGTGGAATGTTTCGCGTAAGCGGTGATACAGTTGATATTTTCCTAGCTTATGCGGATTATGCGTTGCGAATAGCTTTCTGGGGAGATGAAATTGAAACGATAACTTCGATTGACCCTGAGACAAACCAAAAAATTGAAACCTATAAAGAAATTGATATTTTCCCTGCGAATTTATTTGTTTCAAGTCCTGAAAATACGCGCCATGCAATCGAACAAATACAAGATGACTTAGTAGCACAAGTTGAAAATTTTAAAAAAGAAGGACGCTTGGAAGAATCTAAACGCCTCGACGAACGTGTAAATTACGACTTGGAAATGATTCGCGAATTGGGCTATTGTTCTGGAATTGAGAATTATTCACGCTATTTCGACCGCAGACAACCTGGAGAACGTCCTTTCTGTTTATTGGATTATTTTCCTGACGA